>NZ_AUKA01000006.1:0-247516 GCF_000424505.1 Butyrivibrio sp. XBB1001
TTAAAACAGCTAACTTTATCATAGATACAGCCGTAATGTACAATGCTGACACCATAGTTTTTGAACACTTGGACCTTGCAGGTAAAAAGCGTGGCTCTAAGAAACAAAAGCTCCATATGTGGAAGGCAAAGTACGTGCAATCTATGGTAACAGACAAGGCTCACAGACTTTGTATGAGGATATCTCATATTTGCGCATGGGGAACATCACAACTTGCTTTCGATGGCAGTGGCAGAGTTCTTCGAGGTAAGGACGCAGATATGCCAACATATAGTTTGTGTAAATTTCAAAATGGCAAAACATACAACTGTGATCTTAACGCTTCGTATAATATAGCAGCCCGCTATTATATACGAGAAATTTTTAAATCCTGTTCGGTGACGGACAGGTTGGACATTGAGGCTAAAGTCCCTCAGTGCTCTAAGAGAAGCACCTGCACGTTGGCTGACCTTATTAGCTTAAATGCGGTCTTAGACAACATATTAGTTGCCTAAGTACTGAGTTTTAGCCGTATGGACAGAAACGCAGTCCGATGCCCTAAAAGGCAACCACAACGTAGATTGTGGCAATAGGAAGCACGCGACTTTAGTCGTGTGAGGCTTCACTATTTGATTTCAAGTCCAAAGTAAGACATTCCTAATAAAATATACAGTCCATAGGATTCATCACTAAACAAAGCGAAATCGCCATGATCATTATATTCTGTGGTGCCCTTGTTCATATAACACAATTTATTTTTATAATCGATCATCCAAATATCATCATTACCAAATACACTGACATTATAGTAGTATCTGGTAGTAGCTCCATTTAGTATTCTTACGTAGTTAAGATCAACCTGCATATCAGAAAAGTTAACTGCAAATGTCAATGCATACATAAGTGACTGTGCCAGATATACATCATCGGCTGCCCCAAGACTGCTGTCTACTATGTCTGCTGCCAGGACTTTATAAAACAGTTCTCTATCAAGTTTCCCTACTGAACTTGGAAGTTTTGTATCTACATAATCACAGAACTCGCTTAACTTTTTGTCACGAATAAGTGTATCTCCATTGAGCTTACCATTAGGAACAAAGATATATTCATCAGTGCCCATATAAGCTGTAGCAAATTCATATTCCATTTTGCCATAGCCAGAAAAATCTGTCTCTGCATAGCCCTTAGCATCAACCTCAGCAAATTCAGTGGATGTGCCATCTGTTTTCTTCATTGTGGAATATCCGCCAGAAGAAGCAGGAACAGTATTCTGATCATCAGTAGTAGCGTCTGTACCAGATGCAACTTCTACCTTGTCCTGGTCACCATTGTTATTATCAATCTCGTTTATTTCATCCGGTTCCTCAGTAGAAGCAGCCGCTACGCTCACTGGTGCTGGATCTGGTTCTGCTCCTGAACTCTTATTGCCTCCAAGGAGGGATGGCAAATGAGTATATCCATAGGTAATACCACCCAGAATTGCTACGCAAATTGCAATTGCAAGAATCCCAGTTCCCATTTTCTTGGGCTTTACTACTGGGTTGTTGTATACAGGTGCATTATAAACCGGCGTGCTATAAGCCTGCGCTCCATAAGTTGAAGTTCCATATGTTCCTGTATTATAAACGTTTGAATCCGTATACTGGTAAGATGGTGTTACAGGAGAAGCCTGCTGCGCATTGTTATAATATGCACCAGCCTGCGAATTATCATAAACAGATCCGCCATAGTTATTTCCATACCCTGTATTTCCATCATTCCCGCCAGTAACTGCCTCTCCGCAATTTGTGCAGAAGGTCTGTCCCGGTAATATTTCAGCCCCGCAATTTGTACAAAACATTTTTCATACCTCCCTGTGTTCTTACCTTTTATACACTTAAAATCCCAACAATGTTTCACAATATTTTTATTTTTTCTATGAATCATAATATAAATATTTGTATGATATACGAATTGCTCCATAACTTCGTTATTGTCGCAATTCTACAACCATTCGGAAATCGCTAATTTACTTCGTAAATTGCTTTTTCCTCATGTTTGTTCGGGTCATGAAGTCAAATTGCTTAACATGCAAGCATGTACGCAATTGTGACTTATGACGCCTATATCATACAAAAAGGTTCTCGCATCAACAATCATGCGAGAACCCTATCATTTACTCCTCGGAAGTATCTCCAACCGGCTTACCACCTGTTGCGAGCCACTTAAGGTATGCATTGATAAATGGATCAAGCTCACCATCTAAAACACCATCTGCGTTAGAAGCCTTAAAGCCTGTACGTGTATCATTGACCATAGTATATGGCTGAAGGACATAAGAACGAATCTGGCTGCCCCAGGCATTATCCATAACTTCTCCACGGATACCTGCTAGCTTGGCTGCCTGCTCTTCCTGCTTCATGATAAAGAGCTTGGCCTTCAACATCTGCATAGCCTTATCCTTATTCTGGAACTGAGAACGCTCATTCTGGCAGGCAACAACTACGCCTGTAGGAATATGAGTGATACGAACAGCTGATGATGTCTTGTTGATATGCTGTCCGCCTGCACCACTTGAACGATATGTATCAATTCTCAGATCATCTGGATTGATCTCGATATCAATATCTTCCTCAATATCTGGCATTACATCACAGGATACGAAAGATGTCTGTCTCTTAGCCTGCGCATTGAATGGGCTTATACGAACAAGTCTGTGTACGCCGTGCTCTGACTTAAGAAGTCCATAAGCATTTGTTCCTGAAATCTGGAATGTAACTGACTTGATTCCTGCCTCATCACCATCAAGAAGATCTAAAACTTCTGTAGTAAATCCCTTTCTCTCTGCCCATCTTGTATACATTCTATAGAGCATTGATGCCCAGTCACAAGCCTCTGTACCGCCTGCTCCGGCATTAAGTCTGAGGATTACATCATATTTATCATAAGGCTGATTAAGAAGGTTGCTGATACGGATATTCTCAAGAGTCTCTTCAAACTCATCAAGCTCAGATCTGATCTCAGCTGCCATATCGTCATCATCAACGCCCTCTGCATTCTGCATATCTATAAGGTCGATGATATCTGTATACTGATTGTTAAGTCTCTCGATATCAGCTACAAGGTCCTGCATATTCTTGAGATCCTTGGTCTTCTTGTTGGCCTTCTCAGCGTTATCCCAAAAACCAGGCTCTTCCATTTCTCTTGAGAGCTCTTCAATTATCTTTTTCTTTGTACCAAGGTCAAGAGAAGCTGTAACCTCATCAAGAGTACCCTTCAGGTTCTGAATCTCAACCTTCATCTGATCTAAAACTACCATAAATCTCTCCTATTAACTTACTTAGACCCTGCCGTGGCAATTCTTGAACTTCTTGCCACTTCCGCATGGACATGGATCATTTGGATATACCTTAGCTTCCACTCTCTTGACAGGAGCCTTTGCAACTGAATCATCCTTGTTAGTTCCAGTAACCTTGGCAACCTGCTCACGCTCTACTCTCTCTTCGATATGAACGTGGAACAAGAGTCTTACTGTATCCTCTCTTATTGCCTTGGTCATGTCATCAAACATCTCATAACCAGCAAGCTTGTACTCTACCTTAGGGTCTCTCTGACCATAAGCCTGAAGTCCGATACCCTGACGGAGCTGATCCATATCGTCGATATGATCCATCCACTTTCTATCAATAACCTTAAGAAGGATAACACGCTCAATCTCACGGATTGTCTCTGGCTCTGGGAACTCAGCCTCTTTAGCCTCGTAGAGCTTGACAGCCTCTTCCTTGAGCTGCTGTGTAAGACCGTTCTTGGTAAGATTATCAATACGTCCTCTGTTGATCTTCTTGAGAGGAATTGTAGGAAGAAGGAGTTCGTTAAGCTCAGCAAGATTCCAGTTGTCTGGATCTGACTCCTCACCTACTACTGTCTGAACATCAGCTTCTACAATATCTGTGATCATCTTGTAGATAGAATCGCGAAGTGATTCTCCATCAAGAACCTTCTTACGCTCTGCATAGATGATTTCTCTCTGCTCGTTGTTAACCTGGTCATACTCAAGAAGGTTCTTACGTATGCCATAGTTGTTGGACTCAATCTTCTTCTGGGCTGATTCAATAGCCTTTGAAAGTGATGAGTGCTCGATTTCCTGTCCATCAGGAATCTTAAGTGCGTTGAACATTGAAATAAGACGCTCTGAACCAAACAGACGCATGAGGTTATCTTCCAGTGAAAGATAGAACTTGGATTCACCTGGATCTCCCTGACGACCAGCACGTCCACGGAGCTGATTGTCAATACGTCTACTCTCATGTCTCTCTGTACCAATTATCTTAAGACCACCAGCTGCTCTTGCATCCTCATCAAGCTTGATATCGGTACCACGACCAGCCATATTAGTAGCGATTGTAACAGCGCCCTTTCTACCAGCCTCTGCAACAATCTCAGCCTCCATCTCATGGAACTTGGCATTAAGTACCTGATGCTGGATACCTCTCTTCTTGAGCATCTTGCTGATCTCCTCAGAAGACTCAATAGTGATAGTACCTACAAGTACAGGCTGACCTTTCTCGTGGGAAGCTACAACAGCATCGCAGATAGCATTAAGCTTCTCTTTCTTGGTCTTATAAACAGCATCCTGATGATCAATTCTGATAACAGGTTCGTTTGTAGGGATTTCAATAACATCAAGTCCGTAGATATCACGGAATTCTCTTTCCTCTGTAAGAGCTGTACCAGTCATACCGCACTTCTTCTCAAACTTGTTAAAGAAGTTCTGGAAAGTAATAGTAGCAAGAGTCTTGGACTCTCTCTTAACCTTAACATGCTCTTTAGCTTCGATAGCCTGGTGAAGACCATCTGAATAACGACGGCCTGGCATTACACGGCCCGTAAACTCATCGACAATAAGAACTTCATCATCCTTGACAATGTAGTCATGATCCTTCTGCATAAGGTTATTTGCACGAAGGGCAAGGATAATGTTGTGCTGGATCTCAAGGTTCTCAGGATCAGCAAGGTTCTCAATACGGAAAAAACGCTCAACCTTGGCAACACCCTGTGCTGTAAGGTTAACTATCTTATCCTTCTCATTGACAATAAAGTCTCCAGTCTCTTCTCTCTCAATGCCCATGATGGCATCCATCTTGGTAAGGTCTTCCATATCCTCACCACGTGTCATCTGCTTGGCAAGAATGTCACAAGCCTCATAAAGCTTAGTTGACTTGTCGCTCTGTCCGGAAATGATAAGAGGAGTTCTCGCCTCATCAATAAGGATTGAGTCAATCTCATCGATGATAGCGTAGTTAAGGCCACGAAGAACGCACTGTTCCTTGTAAATAGCCATATTGTCACGAAGATAATCGAAACCAAGTTCATTATTGGTAACATAAGTAATGTCGCAGTTGTAGGCAGCGCGTCTCTCTTCTGAAGACATGCTGTTTAATACAACACCTACAGTAAGACCAAGGAATTCATGGATCTTACCCATCCACTCAGCATCACGCTTGGCAAGGTAATCGTTGACTGTTACAACATGTACACCCTTACCTGCAAGAGCATCAAGGTATGAAGGAAGAGTAGCCACAAGAGTCTTACCTTCACCAGTTCTCATCTCAGCGATTCTGCCCTGATGGAGGATAACACCACCAATAAGCTGAACCCTGAAGTGTTCCATTCCAAGTACTCTCTTACCAGCCTCACGAACTACTGCGTAAGCCTCTGGCATGATATCATCCAAAGTCTCTCCATCAGCCAGTCTCTTTTTGAACTCTTCGGTCTTGCCCTTAAGTTCCTCATCAGAAAGCGCATGCATCTGTGGCTGCATAGCCTCAATAGAATCAACAGTGCTGCGAATTCTCTTAAGTTCTCTCTCACTATGTGTTCCAATAATCTTGTCTATAATACTCATTTTATACTCCTGAAAAAGGGTAGACTAACCCAATATTTTAGCAAAAGTCCGTTGTACATTGTAGCAGATTTGGGCCGTCTTTTCAACCTTATCATTCCGAAAGAAGTCTAGCCAGAACATCAACTGTTCTCTGCATTTCCTCCTCTGTATGTTCACTTGAGATAAAGAACCTGAGTCTCGCTTCCTCCTCAGAAACAGCAGGGTAAACAATAGGCATTACATTGATACCCTCTTTGTACATCTTCTGGGAAAGAACCATGCACTTATTAGAATCACCAATTATACATGGAACTACAGCTGTTCCCTGGGCAAGTCCTGTATCAAGTCCTTTTTCCTTCATGGCATTCAGGAAGAAATCGCTGTTGTGCTTGAGCTTTGTAACAAGTTCTGGTGTCTCTTTTAATATCCTTATAGCTTCAAGAGCTGCTGCCGCATTGGCTGGTGATATTCCTACGCTAAACATGAAGCCGTCAGAAGTATACTTAAGGAGTTCAACTATCTCTTTTGATCCAGAAATATATCCACCGCAGCTGGCCAAAGACTTACTCATGGTTCCCATCCACATATCAACATCTTTCCTGTCAATGTTGTAGTAGCTTCCAACACCGCGTCCACAATCTCCAATGGTTCCAAGAGAATGGGCCTCATCTATCATCAAAAGACATCCATATTTCTTTTTAAGTTCCACAAGTTTTGGAAGGTCGCAGATATCGCCATCCATACTGTAGATACCCTCTGCCACAATAAGCACTCTTCTGTAATACTTTCTAACGCGCTTAAGTGAATCCTCAAGGGACTTCATATCATTGTGCTTAAAGCTCATTCTCTTTGCGCCAGATAAGATACAACCTGTGATCAAGCTGTTATGGGATAAGCTGTCATGCAAAATAAGGTCCTGAGATGACACTACTGTACTGATGGCACTTACATTTGTTGTGTAACCACCGATATAAACAATTGTATCCTCTGTTCCAAGGTACTCAGTGATAGTATTTTCAAGCTCTCTGTGAAGGTCTATCTCTCCGGAGATCATACGACTTCCAGAAACTGAAGTTCCATATCTTGCAACAGCCTCCTGAGCTGCCTTTTTAACTCTTTCATTACCATTAAGGCCTACGTAGTTGTATGTTGAATAGTTTATCTTCTCGCCTTCATCAGTCTTTATGACATCCTTGGGAACACCATAATTTACCTTGTAGTATGGATTTACAGGAAGGTTCATAAGTCTGTTGTGGATAGCCTTATATTCATCAAAATCAGTAACGCATGTCTCTGTCACAACCTCTGACTGAAGGCCATCATTGGCATCGCTGTCTGCACTTTCATCTGCCTGTCTATAAGATGCCTCATCCACAAGGCTCTCTGGGATTGTATTTACTGCCTTGGCTCCGCTATTTTCAACAGCCCTTACAAGGTCTTCAATTGTTGCATTCTCAGCAGAAGCTGCCTCTACCACGCGCTGAACCTGGTCATCGTCAAAAGAGAAAATGTTTGTAAGCTCAGCTACGATCTCACCCATCATGATAGAGTCAATTCCAAGGTCAAACTGAAGCTTGTCAGTACTGTTAAGAGAAGGTACAGGATAAGCTGTAACTTTGGATAAAGCATTATATACGATTCTGGAAATACTGCCTTTTCCTGCCATTTTCTCTTTTGCATCTGTCCTGTTCTTTATAATTTCTGATGCATCGCCCTTCTTTTCCATTTTCTTCTGTTCAAGTTCTGCCTCGAACTTTTTAGTGAGCATGTAATATCTTACTTTTCCACTTGCTGTCTTTGGAAGCTCTGCATCAAACACAACCCTCTCACAAGGGATGTGAAGTGCAGAAACTACGGCTCCCTTTATCTCTTTTGCAAGGTTTTCATTTTCTTCGCCCTCTACAGCTATGTAGAGTTTTTCTGTATCAGAAATACAGTCGTGAACCTGGAAGGCAGCAACTGTCTTGCCCATGAGGCCTTCTGTCTTACTCTTTACTGTAGCCTCAATATCAGATGAGAAGTAATTTCTGCCATTTATAATGATCATTTCCTTGCGGCGACCGCTGATGAAAAGCTGTCCCTTATAGATAAATCCAATATCTCCAGTATTAAGGATATTGTTTGTTCCAAGGATATCTGCAGTTGCCTCAGGATTTTTGTAATAGCCCTTGGTTACGTTTTCACCGCGGACCATAATATTTCCAACAAAACCTTCAGAAAGTTCCTTGCCTTCGTCATCACAGATAAGTACTTCATTACATGATATAGGCTTTCCGCAACCAATGATAAGTCTTGCACCGTCACTCTTTTCCTCGCCAAAAACCTTATCTCCTACTGCTGCATCTGATGCAACATGGCATGAAATCTTGCCTCCATGAGGGTCACAAAGAGTTACTGTAACTGTAGCCTCAGCAAGTCCGTAAGCTGGAACCACTGCGTTCTCCTTAAAGCCATAAGGAGCAAGTGTCTTGTAGAACATATCACAGCTTGCCACAGAGACTCCTTCTCCAGCACAGATAACTGCCTTCATAGAGCTAAGATCAAGGCCTTCGTAATCATCCTCATTAAAGCTCTTGGCAATAAGATTCATTGCAAAGGTAGGCATTGGCGAAAAGTTAGCTCTGCACTCTGATACGGTCTTGGCCCAGATCATAGGTTTTCTAAGGAAGGTATTAGGCATCATGCACAACTGGTTGCAGCCAAATACTATAGGTATCATATGCATTGCAAGCATAGCAAAATCATGTGAAAGAGGAAGCCAGTTAAAAGCATAATCTCCATGCTCAAGCTCTATTCTCTCAGCAGTTGAAAGAGCGTTAGCTGCAATGTTTTTATGGGTTAATAAAACGCCCTTTGGATTTCCTGTTGAGCCAGAAGAAAACTGCAGCATAGCAGTATCTTCTTCGTCTAAACCATCACCAGTAAATTCCAAATAGTCAATACTTACGCTTTCATCAGCCTTTTCATAATCCTCTGGAACAAATACCTTCTGCTCCATAGTGCCCTGGAAAGCAGGTGCCATGGTCTTGTCAGCAAAAATATAGTCAATTCCAAATTCCTTACAAAGTGCCGCAATTGCAGGAATGTGTTTCTTAACATCTGGATTAATTGGGTAAAGAGCTGGTGTTGCCCCTAAAAGGAGGGCTCCCCAGTATCCCATATATGTGTAAAGAGGTGTTGCTGACTGGATCAGGATAAGGTCTCCTTTTTTAACACCTTCATTTTTGTAGCTTCTTGCCATTTTAGCTGCCTGCATATACAGCTCTTTATAAGTCATAGTAATCTTGTTTTCAACCAGAAAAAGAGTCTTCTGCGATGTTTCTTTTGCCCTCTCTATCAGGTAATCTCTTAGTACTTTCATTTTTGGCTCCTTTCATTTTCATATCTCTTACATTCAAAAAAGCAAAGAGAATAATAACAGATGCGCAAACAAAATAAAACCATAATTTTGTCGAAATAAAATTACAGTTCTCGTATTGTTATACGAAAAAAAGACCCGAAGGTCTTTTTTCCTTTTCAATATGTATACTAATCCACTTTTGCCTGATTTTATAGGGCAAGATAATTAATATTTCTGAGCCTGTTCTTCACCAGTCATTACGCGGATAGCGCCCTGAGCAAGTGCAAGAAGTTCATCCTCACCAGGATATACTGTAACTGGGCAGATCCAGTCAACACGCTCTTTGATAGCATCAGTGATAACCTGACCATAAGCAATACCACCAGTAAGAATGATCTGATCAACCTTACCCTTAAGTACTGTAGCGCAGGCACCGATGTTCTTGCAGATCTGGTAAATGAAAGCTTCACGAACAAGGATAGCCTTCTCGTTGCCTTCCTCGCACATCTTGTTAACTTCTCTCATATCGTTAGTTCCAAGGTATGCGTTCAGTCCGCCGTAGCCAACAATCTTCTTTTTCATCTCATCGTATGTGTACTTGCCTGAGAAGCACATATCTACAAGAGCCTTAGCAGGAATGCCGTTGGCTCTCTCTGGAGAGAATGCACCATCACCGTTAAGTGCAGCATAAACGTCAACCATCTTGCCGTTCTTATGAACACCTGTAGATGTACCACCACCCATGTGAACAACAATTACGCTGATCTCGTCATATTTTTTACCAATTTCCTTGGCATATCTACGGGCAACTGCCTTCTGGTTAAGAGGGTGATCAATTGAAACACGCTCAATCTCAGGAACACCTGAAATACGAGCAACTGGCTCCATCTCGTCAACTACTACAGGGTCAACAATGTATGATGGAACGCCGATTTCATCGCCAATCTCTCTTGCAAGGATACCGCCAAGGTTAGATGCATGCTGACCCTGAACGCCCTTTCTAAGATCCTCAAGGAGGGCATCTGTACACTCATAGGTGCCGCCTGGGATAGGACGAAGAAGTCCTCCACGTCCAACGATTACGTTAAATGACTTGATGTCGATGTTTTCTTTTTTAAGGAAATCAAGAATGATATTCTTACGGAAATCCTTCTGGTCGATGATTGAAGCATAGCTTTCAATCTCTTCTGTGCTGTGTCTTAAAGTCTCCTCTTTAACAAGAGTCTCGTCCTCAAAGATACCAACCTTTGTAGATGTAGAACCTGGATTAATAATTAAGCTCTTTATCATGATTATTCCCCTTCTGTCAGATTCCTCTGACCATGTATATTTAAGTCCCTTAGATCAAAGGATTCCCTTTTTCTTATCTTCTGCAACTACGGCTGCAAGTGCGATTGAGTTAACCTTAACCTCAACTGAATCTGATCTTGATGTAAGGATAACTGGTGCCTTGGTTCCTGTAAGGATGTTACCGTTCTTGACTGTTGCAAGTCTTACAATAGTCTTGTATGTAAGGTTTCCTGCGTGGATATCAGGGAAAAGAAGGATATCTGCATCACCTACGATCTTACGATCAAGAGCGCCTGCCTTGTGCTTGGCAGCTTCAGGATCGATAGCAAGGTCCATAGAAAGAGGTCCGTCAACGATACAGTTCTTGATCTCGCCTTCTTCGTTCATTCTTGTAAGCTCTGCTGCCTCTACTGTTACAGGCATCTTAGGGTTAACAACTTCTACAGCTGCAAGTGGAGCTACCTTAGGGCACTCAACGCCGCAAGCTCTTGCAACATCTACTGTATACTCAATTATGACTTTCTTGTCCTCAAGAGTTGGGTATGGCATGAATGCAACGTCTGTAAGGAATAAAAGACGGTCAATGCCAGGAATTTCAAATACACAAACGTGTGAAAGTGGACGGCCTGTACGAAGTCCAACTTCCTTGTCAAGAACGCTCTTAAGGAAATCCTTGGATTCAAGTGAGCCCTTCATATATATATCAGCCTTACCATCGTGAACAAGAGAAACTGCTGTACGTGCTGCCTCGATTGTGTCCTTAACATCAATGATCTCATAATCAGCTGGGTTCATGGAAAGCTCGCCCATGATCTTCTCAATCTGTTCCTTGTCACCAACAAGGATTGAATCAACGATTCCTCTCTCCTTGGCAACCTTAACTGCCTCAAGTACGTGTGAGTCCTGAGCTACTGCTACAGACATTTTCTTGGTCTCTGCTGTCTTAAGCTTAGCAAGGATATCATCAAAGTTCTTACTCATCTTACAAAACCTCCATATATTATTGGTTATTCAATATCAATCGCCATATGACAAAATTTTAACACTCCACTATATATTTTTCAAGACACTATTAAATAAAGGCTTTCTTTTCAAATTCATCTGCTGGAAGTGCTTTGGAGAAATAATAACCCTGAACCAGATCGCAGCCTCTTTCCTTGAGGAAGTCAAGCTGAACCTTTGTTTCAACGCCTTCTGCCACGACTGTAAGCTTCAGATTCTTGGCTATATCAAGGATAAGTTCAACCATGCGGCTGTCCTTTTCCTCTTTTCCTATATTGCGAATAAAGCCCATGTCAAGCTTCAAGATGTCTATAGGCATAGAAGTCAGCAAGTTAAGTGACGAATAGCCCGTGCCAAAGTCATCCATTTCGATAATAAAGCCTTTGTTTCTAAGGCCACCTATTACCTTTATGATCTGGTCCTCATTGCCAGTATAGGCAGACTCTGTAAGTTCCAGATGAAGTAAATCTCTGGAAAGGCCATTGTCCTGAGTAATCTTATCAAGAACAACTTCAAGCTCCGGATCAAAGACATCAATCCTTGAAAGATTCACAGAAATAGGATATGACACACCATATTTTTCCTTCCAGGCTGCAATCTGCCTGGCTACTTCGCTCCATACATATTTATCCAAAAGGCCGATCAGATTATTCTTTTCAAAAAGATTTATGAATACACCAGGAGATATCATTCCAAGCTCTGAATGTTCCCAGCGGATAAGCGCCTCTGCACTCTTTAACACCGGAGGATCCACCTGGATGTCGTACTTGGGCTGGTAATATACCTTAAACTCGTGGTTTTCAAGTCCTCTCCTGATATCGTTAAGAAGTCTTTGCTCCTCGAGCTCTTTTTTCCTCATCTCTTCACTAAAGACCATAAGCCTTGAGTGATGTCCGCCCTTAGTCATAGCACAGGCAGTCCTTGCCCTGTCTAGAAGCTGTACTGGTCCTATATCTTTTTGCCAGGGCATTACGCCCATTCTAAGCAGGATAACTACGTTCTCAGCTATATTGTCAAGCTTCTTCTGGGTCCTATCAAACAGAACCTGGTAATCATCTGTATGACGGCAATAAATATTGAATCTGTCAGCCATGGCTCTACAGGCTATTCCATCATTTTCTCTGAGAAAAGCTGTGATCTCATCACCAATTGTTTTAAGTACCCTGTCGCCAAATTCCCAGCCATACAAAGCATTTATCATGTGAAACTGCTCAACATTAAGAACTATGGCATCGCGTTTCTCAGCTGGATGCTCTTTAAACATTCTATCTGCATAAGCAAAGAAATAGTTTCTGGTATAAAGGCCAGTAACCGGATCATGCTCAGTTTCAGAGATAAGTTCCTGTCGTTCATTGGCACGCTTATCAGAACGCAGCGCTAAAAGCAGCAAGATCAGGATTACTAAAAGAACTACAGCAAGAACCAAAAGAACACTTTTATAATTATCTTTTAGAAAATCCCGGAAAGTGATTTTATCTTCCCCTGCATAATACTTATAAAAATATCCCTCTACCTTATGCTCTGTGCCTACGTTTGCTGTTTTATTCAATATTGAAAAAAGATCTATATCGCTCCTGTTTACTGCTATTGAAAAAGGTATGTCCTGAGCAGTAGTTCTAAGAGATAAGTTATATCTTCGTCTCAAAGCTTCCGTTCTGTTTAACCGATAGCTTGCAACCATGGCGCAGTCTGTATTTCCATCTACTGTACTCTTATAGCATTCTTCTAAGGTATCATAATAGGTAATCTTCCAATTAGGGAATTTTTCTTTTATAAAACTATCAAAATTTATATTTCCCTTTAAGAGAGCAACTCTTGTATCGTCTGAACTGAATATATCCTTGGCCCTATCACCCACAGTGGCGTATACCTCTGTCCTCATGATAGGATTAGTCAAAAGAATATCCGTTTCATCACAATCTGAAGGAGAAAGGAAAAGCGGAAATACAGCGTCAATCTCTCCGTTTTTAAGTCCATTTAAAGCGTCTTCTGTCGTATCATAGGCTACAGGCTCAAAAGCAATATGCCCATTTTTCATACAAGTGCCTGCATACTTAATATAATCAGCAAAAGCTCCATATAATTCGCCATCCTTCTGGGTACAGAATGGCAGATAATCGTCCCTGTAGCCTATCCTTATAGGACCATTATCCTGTAGCCACCTTAGTTCAGATTCTGTCAAAAAAGTGCTAGTACTTACAGGAAATATATATCTTTCGTATAGTCTCTGATTATAGAGAGGATCCTCATTCCTTATACGGAGAATGGCCTGGTTAAGGTCATTTAAGAGATCTGGTCTTTCTTTGTTAACAGCAAAATAGTAGTCTGATTCCCCAATATTAAAAACAGGAAGGCAGACTTCATCATTGCCCATAGCATCATAATATATATATGCATCAAGTTCCCCATTTTTAAGTTTGTCGAAACTTTCCTTAATGGAATAGCCCGACAAATCAGGGATTTCTATAGTAAGTCCATTATCTTGCGCCCATCTTTCGAGAAGCTCCTTGGACAAAGAATCTGGTACAGCACCGATTGTTGCATTTTCAAATGTACTAATGTCACTTGGGTCAAGCTTTGTATTCCCAGCCACAATATACATATAATAGGTTTCAGATCCCATGGGCATAGAAGGAAACAGCACCTGGCCGGCCCTTTCTCTTTTATATGAAACATCGCTCAAAAGGTCTATTTCACCATTTTCAAGCATATGATAGAGTTCATCCCAGTTTCCCTCTACATACTCATATTCCCAATTGGAATACGCTGCTATTCTCTGCTGATATTCATAGGCGAGGCCACCGCGTTTGCCATTAGCATCGTAGTAGCAATATGCCGACTCATACCAGCCAACTCTTACTTTCTTTTTTTCAGGTACTCCCGCATAAGATACAAGCGAAGGTAAAAGAGCGCACAAAATCGCTAGGCAAGCCACTAATGCAATAAGCCTTGAAGCCTGCCTAAAATTTTTCCTCATGCAATTGTATCTGAAACGTGCTTTCGCCATTGTTATACCGACATTTATACAAAATTAACGATGTGAGAAAATATACATCAGTATGAATATATTATTACGTTTAAATGATAACACTTTATGTGTATCAAATTTATTAAACTGGCATAAAAAAACCTTAAAAGAATATGATAAAATACCTATATAACAATCTCTTTTGGAGGTATTTTTATGGGTAAGGTTTTTCATGTAGACAAGCAGATTGCCAACAAGAATGTTGAAGATTCAGTAACTGAATGGACCAAGGTTGTTCAGTATGGCGATATCAATGCTGAGAACAGGCTCTTTGGTGGCAAACTCATGAGCTGGATAGACGAAGTGGCAGGAACTGTTGCTATCAGGCATTCAGGAAATCCTATTGCTACTGCAGCTATCGACAATATGCAGTTCAAGCAGGGAGCTCTTTTAGGCGATGTTCTTGTTATTATTGGAAAAATTACATATGTTGGAAAGACTTCAATGGAAGTCCGTGTAGATACTTACGTTGAAGATGTTAAGACTGGTATGAGGCATGTTCTGAACAGAGCATATCTCACAGAGGTTTGTATCGACAATGACGGTACTCCTTGTACAGTTCCTTATGGTCTCAACGTAAAGACAGAGAGTGAAAAAGCTGAGTGGGAAGGAGCTATAAAGAGAAGGGAACTTCGCAAGCAGCGCAGAATGGAAGGATTCTAAATTAATAATTTAAACAATAAATAAGGTCTGGCTCAGCGTCATCTACAGCAAAATGCGCAAGATAATGCACGTTTTCGCCTAGCTGACTGCTGAGCCAGACTAATTTTTTGCCGGATATTTATATTCCGGGCGTTTTCTTTTTTCAGAGTGGCTGATCAGTCGATGTCTGCTGCGATATCGATGTTCTCGCCTGTAATTCCTACCCAGGCGCCGTCTTTTGCTTCACTTGCCTCAGCGTGTGCAAGGAGCCACTTGTTAGTAGCTGTGAGCATTCTATCTTCCTGGTTTCTAGCGTCAAACTCAGGCTTACCTACATTTGTTCCCTTTGGAAGTCCTACAAGTACCTGGAATCCTGAGTCTTTGTGAGCCTGACAAGGAGCATAGTGAAGTGCTGTTGCATAAACTTCGATCATTGTTCCTGCTGGGCAGAAGAAAGCCTTAACCTTGCTGGAATCAAGCTTGTAGTCTACGATTTCTTCTCTCTTGGCAAGAAGGAGGATAAAGTCTGTTGAGCCAAGGTTAATCTCTGATGAGCGATGATACTCAAGGCAGTTGAGCTTGGTGTTATGTCCATTGCACCATCCAAACTGCATAGGTGATCCACCAAATAGGCTGTTTGTGATAGAATCAGCTGCTGCAAGGCTCTGAAGTGCAGGCTCTTCTGCAACGTAGTCTGTTCCCTCAGGAACTGGAGTGTGTGCCTTGAGTACGTCGACAATTGCCTTTTTTTCTTCTTCGTAGCCTTCAATTATTCTTCCATAGTTTGTGAACTCTGGATCTGTGACATTATATATTTTCATACCTTCTCCTTTCGGGCTAAAGCGCCCAATTAAAATCTTTTTACCTATCCCCTATGATATTCCCCACAACAATAATTTTCCTATCACATTACAACTTATTCTGCGCAAAATTTGCTATGGTGGCAGCCGAAAGTTCATTGGCCCGTTTATTGGCTACGCGGAAGAGACTGGCTGCGTAAGTGAAAATGGCTACGCAAAGGGGCTGGCTCATCGCCAGGACGGCGAAATGTGCAATTTTTGCTCCTGTTAAACCAAGCACTTCGTAAAGCCCAGAACATCAGTCTCTGCGTGCATGGGCACTTGAGACTGATTGGTCTTTCCTCCGTGGTTTAAAAAGTCGCAAAATATTGCGCACTTTCGCCTTTCTGACGATTGAGCCAGCCTCTTATACCGGAAGTTTCTGTTCCAGACGGCACTTTTATAATTGTCAGTTTTCTTGATGTTTCCGCTGCTTTACCTAATTGTCAGATACTTGCATTGGCCATTGTCTTATTATGCTAATATCGTTACTTGTTACTCTGAAAGCTTTTCTCTGTTGAAGTCAATATATCTAATGGTTACTAACATTTCATTAGATATTAGTTGGTCTTCTTGTCATACGCCATTAAAATTGCTTTTGTAATAGTTACGATAAGTGGGTTTGGATGTTTCATGCAATAGTATAGGAGCTTGTTAGCTTTGGATGTGACATCAACTTCGGTGCTCTGGATGAGTTTTTTGATATCAGTCCGCCACATAACATCTCTAACGCGCTTTGTTGTGTTTCCTTCTGTGCATCTAAGTTCGCTCTTCAAGACAACAAAAAGCATTCTCAGGTATTCTCTATCCATCTGCTTATCAGCAGTTGAAATTCCCTTTTTGTGGAGAATGTCTCTAAACACTCTGTCTGTAAGATCCAAATTCTTAAGAAGTCTTGAATCATAGCCATGGGACATTGAATCAAATACTAGTCTGTAATGATAAAAATAGCTGTCCTTGACAACAACAAGTCTCATGCAGTCACAGAGGCAAGGAAGCATGATGTTTACATCTTCGCTCATCTTAATTGTTTCATCACAGTACTTGATATTATCAAGCACGAGCTGTCTGGAGATGAGTTTCATGCATCTGGACATGGTGACGGGGCGGACTTCCTCGCCTAGGAGTCTTGTTCTAACCTCATCAAGTTTATCTCCTGTATATTCACCCGGAGCAAGGCTCTGGGTTTCCTTGCGGCGTTCGCCAGCCTTTTCCACAATATAGTTGCTGGAGATGATCTCGCTCTGAACAAAGGAGTCATCCGACTTGTCTCCACCTTTTCCAAGGCTGGTATAAGGGTAGAGGGACTTGACCAAATCTTTTTCTACCCAGTCATCACTATCGATGTAGCAGACGTAGGGGGATGTTGCCTCTTTAGTACCTCTTATCCAGGCGGAGGTAAGGCCTCCGTTTTCCTTGTGGATAACTCTGACTCTGTCATCCTTTTTTGCATATTCATCGCACATCTGAGGACTTATGCCATCTGTTGATCCATCGTCAACAAGAATAATCTCTATGTCCTTCTCTGTCTGTGCAAGGACTGACTCCATGCACTGATCAAGGTATTTAGCTGTATTGTAAACTGTGAGTATTACACTGACCTTGCTCATACTCCGCTTGCTCCTTTTTCTTTAAATAATCTCATCATCTCGTTAGTAAGGCTATAGTCCGGAACCTGGAGAATGACGTCTTCCGGAGAGACCCACTCGGCGTATTTCAGCTCAGACTTATCCATCTTAATTTCTTTATCCCCATCAACCTCACAGAAAAATCCAGCCAGGATGTCAAGGGCAACGCCCCAGGGCTGTGACTTGTAGTAACGGATATTTTTAACACTAAGGCCCACTTCCTCCTGGACTTCCCTTTTTACTGTCTCTTCCAGGGTTTCTCCGATTTCTGTAAATCCTGCAACCAGAGCATTCTGGGCAAATCCAGTCCTGTACTTGGTCAAGAGTATCTTATTATCTTCCCTGTCTATCACGCCTATTATAACAGCCGGGTTTATTCTGGGATAAACCTTGTGGCCGCACTCCGGACACATAATAGCCCTTTCAAGAGTATCGTGCTGCGTTTTATGACCGCATTTTCCGCAAAATCTTGTTCCTTCATACCATTCATTTAAATGGTACGCTGTGTACAGGGCAAAAATAAGATGCCTTGGTCCCATGCCGCTTCTGCGAAGAGCTGTCAGCTTTGTATATGTAAGACCTGACTCAAGCTCTGTTTCATTAGATTCTCTTTCGCAGTTTTCCACATCTCCAGGAAGCAAAAAGAGCTTCTCCTCATCAATCTTAAAAAGATATATAGCCTTTTCTCTTTCCTTCTTGGAAATGTCAAAAAAGCCTGGAAGCTGAATTTCCTCAGCCTTATCTAGCTCCTTTACCAGTATTTCCCTGTCAGAAGAAGGGCCTCTAAAGCATACGAACCTGCTGCCTTCATCTGGTCTTTCCTGGGGATAATAATGATTATCAATTTTGTATGGTGAAATATCCTGTATCATATTCTTCTCATATTCTAAGTCATTTGTGACTCATAACGTTCTATTCATTACAATGTACACGATGCCCGTAACAACTGCATCATAGGTCTGTAGTTCTCATATCATTAATCCTGATACTTAGTTTATAATACCCTTTCTATGAATATTTTACTATCTGAAATAAATTTTCAGATACTTGTCCACCAGTAAACGAAAATATGATAAAATCTAATTTGACATCAACTTATTTCGTCCTACTTTTGGAGAAAACTCTATGTCTAAAAATAAGCCAAATCTAAATACCGTCTATGTTCCAGAAAGGCTAAAAGAAGAAATCTGCAATATATCAAACTGTCCACTAACCACTGTTGTTGCACCCATGGGATATGGCAAGACAACGCTTGTAAACTGGTATCTTGGGGAATGCTCTAAAAAAGATAATTCTCTTGTTATAAGAATAAATATTTATTCAGAAAACCTGGCTATTTTCTGGAAAAGCGCTCAAGACGCATTTTCTTTTGCCGGACTTACATTTTTATCAGAATATGCCTGCCCCACTGATGCTATAAGCGGAGGACTTGTAACTGACGCCATTTGCAACACACTATCAGGCAAAAGACCTGTCTATATTTTCATTGATGATTTCCATCTTCTTACAGATGAGACCGCATCTACATTCCTGTGCGCATTCGCAAGAAGAATTCCTGACAATATGCATCTGGTCATTGCCGGACGTGACAGTTTCATGCATTCATCTGATGTTATAAGTCTAGGCAATAAGCTGTATCAGATTGATACTGAACAGCTCAGATTAACTTTTGATGAGATTGTTCAATACACACACAAATGTGGCATAGAAATGACTCCTGAAGAGTTGCAGCAGCTCTTTTACGTAAGTGAAGGATGGTATTCTGCTGTTTATCTGAATCTTAATACCTTTTCAAGACAGGGGCATCTCCCCAGCTCGGATTCAGATATCTATACCATGTTTACAGAAGCCATGATTGATTCTCTTCCTGATGATCAGAGGGAATTCCTTGCAGTTATGGGACTTGCTGATGAATTCAACCTCCCTATGGCTTCATTTATCACAGAAAATTCCGATGTCAGGAATATCCTTAATCATTTCACCAAGCATAACGCCTTTGTAAAGAAGTTATCTGACGGCCATACCTACCGTTTCCACCACATGATGAAAGAATGTGCCGAAAAGACCTTCTCTACATTAGACAGAGAAAAAAGAGCTAAATATATAAATCGCTATGGGGCCTGGTACGAAGCACATGATCAGTATATCCATGCCATGATAGCCTACAGATACGACGATAACTATTCCAAGATTCTACAGGTCATAGAAAAAGACGCCGGAGTACTTTTGTCCTACATAAAGCCCCAAAATGTCCTTAATTCCCTTGAGAATTGTCCTGAAAAAGTATTAAAGGCGCACCCTGCAGCTCTTTTGGTGCTTATGAGGTGCATGTTCAACTGGCACAATATACCTAAAATGCTGGAGTTAAAAGAGCTCCTTCTTGAATCTATAAAAGAGCATACTGAAATAAGTGAAGAGGAAAAAGGAAATCTTCTGGGAGAAAGCGATCTTGTCACAAGTTTTCTCATGTATAATGACATTTCTGCCATGAGCAAACTCCATCAAAGCGCAAGTCATCAGATGACAAGGCCAGCAATAAGTATCAGCAATACCGCCGGCTGGACTTTCGGCTCGCCATCTGTCCTTATGATGTTCTACAGACAGTCAGGCGATCTGGAAAAAGAGCTTAAGGAAATGGATGAGTGCATGCCTCATTATTACAAGGTCACAGACAACCATGGCTGGGGTGCCGAAGCAATAATGAGGGCAGAGGCTTCTTTTGCCCAGGGAAAGCTCTCTGACACCAGAATAGAACTTGAGCAGGCCTACGCACAGCTTAAAGTATTTCCGCAGGAAAATATCCTGCTCTGCTGTGACTTCCTAAGCCAGAGGCTGTCACTAATCACTGATACTGTGATAAAGGTTTCTCTGGAAGAGAGGTATAAAGAGCTTGTAGACCACCACAACAGTGGTTTTATAAATATCTGGAGTTCCATTAGTGCATACTTCTACGCGCTTTCAGGGGAAGTAGAAAAAATTCCCCCTATTTTCGCAGCACATAAAACAGAAACTATGAATGTTTTAGCTCCTGGTAAGCCTATGGTAGATATGATTGAGAATCAGGTTTACCTAGCTCAGAAGGATTACGCCAAGGTACTTGGCAAGAGTCCGATAATCCTTGGAATGTGTGATGCGCTTCATTACCAGCTTGTAAAGCTGCATGTAATAATTCAGTCGGCTGCTGCCTATCACATGCTTGATAAGCACGACCAGGGCATACAGCTTCTTAAAGAGGCTTTTGAGATAGCAGCTCCTGATAGCCTTATTATTCCTTTTGTAGAATGCTACTCATACATAAAAGATATTCTGCCAGATGATACTTTTTCACAAGAATATGGATCTCTTGTTGCAAAGATAAATAAGCTAGGAAAGAATCGCGATTCTTCTACTATTGTAATGAGCCTTCATGAACTGACTTCAAGGGAAAATGAAATTGCAGCCCTTATGGCAAAGCGTCTCTCAAATCGCGAAATTGCAGAAAGGCTCTTCTTGTCAGAAGGAAGTGTCAAGCAGTACAGTAATCAGATCTACTACAAGCTCCACATAGAGGGCGATACCAGAACCAAGAGAAAACGCCTTTTAGAGATGCTGGCAGGTAAGTAAAAAAATAAGAGACTTCATCAGTCCACATTGTCGATGAAGTCTCATTTTATAATCATATTAAAGTCTGGCAGATTTTATTCTATCAACTGCCTCTATAGTATTCTCTCTGCTTCCAAAAGCTGTGAGTCTGAAGTAATGCTCACCGTGAGGGCCAAAACCTGAGCCTGGAGTTCCCACAACATTTACATTTTCAAGAAGATAGTCAAAAAACTCCCAGCTGGTCATATTTCCTGGGGTTCTAAGCCAGATATATGGTGCATTTACACCGCCGTATACTTCAAATCCAGCTTCCTTAAGGCCATCATAGATATATCTGGCATTTTCAAGGTAGTAAGCCACCTGCTCTTTTATCTGTGCTCTTCCCTCAGGGCTGTAGCAGGCTTCTCCTGCCTTCTGGATAATGTAAGGAGCTCCATTGTACTTGGTGCCGTGTCTTCTGGCCCACAGTGGCCACAGTCTTTCTCCGCCTGCCTTAAGTTCTTTTGGTATAACTGTAAAGCCTAGTCTAAGGCCGGTAAATCCTGCAGTCTTTGAAAAAGATCTAAATTCAATCGCACACTCTTTTGCCCCGTCGCATTCATAAATGCTATGAGGAACGTTATCTTCAGTGATAAAAGACTCATAGGCGGCATCATAGAGGATTATTGAGCCATTTTTGTTTGCATAATCCACCCACTGCTGAAGTCTATCTTTAGTTATAACTGCGCCTGTCGGGTTATTGGGGAAACACAGGTAAATAAGGTCTGGCACCTCAGAAGGAAAGTCAGGAGCAAAGCCATTTTCCTTGGTGCAGGGCATGTAGATGACGCCTTTAAAGCCATCAGTTATATCGTCGTATTCGCCAGTTCTGCCAGCCATAACATTGGAATCAACGTAAACCGGATAAACGGGGTCACAGACTGCAATCTTATTATCCGCTCCGAAAATCTCCTGAATATTACTGCAATCTCCCTTTGCTCCGTCAGATACAAAAATCTCATCGGCTGAGATATCGCAGCCTCTTGCCTTATAATCAAAATCAGCAACAGCGCTTCTAAGAAACTCGTAGCCAAGGTCTGGTGCATAGCCCTTAAAGGTAGCCTCCTGGCCCATTTCATCAACAGCACTGTGAAGCGCCTCTATAATGGCTGGAGCGATTGGTCTTGTAACGTCTCCGATTCCAAGTCTAATAACTTTTTTATCCGGATTAGCCTCCTGAAAAGTTCTTACCTTCTCTCCTATTCTGGAAAAGAGATAACTTCCCGGGAGTTTTAAATAGTTCTTATTTATTGAAGCTGCCATACGATCCTCCTAAATTCAAAAGCCTTTAATACGCATAAAGGCGCCTTAGAGATGTTCTCTAAGACGCCTTTGTCTTTAAACTAAAAAGATTTTATGCCACTCTTTTTATGATGTCAAGAAAAAGGGGCATGTAATAATTTTATTTATGTTTCTAAATTTATGAAGTTTTGCAGCATAGTCTTTCCTTCCGGAGTAAGTATAGACTCCGGGTGGAACTGAAGGCCGTAAATCTGATAGTCCTTATGCTGAACTGCCATTATCTCACCATCCTCAGTTCTTGCAGTCACTGTAAGGCAGTCTGGAAGCGTGTCAGGATCAAGGGCAAGTGAGTGGTATCTTGCCACATCTGCTTTCTCGCCAAGTCCACTGAATATCGGACTTTCACCTTCAAAGGTTACAGTCGACTGTTTGCCATGCATTAGATGCCTTGCGTAGGTAATTGTGCCGCCAAATGCTGCACAGATTGCCTGATGACCAAGGCATACCCCAAGGATAGGTATCTCTTTTCCCAGTTCTCTTGCAGCTTCTATGATGATCCCGGCATCTTCCGGGCGGCCAGGTCCTGGGGAGATTATGATCTTATCTGGCTTAAGAGTTCTTATTTCTTCTATTGTCAGTTCGTCGTTACGGATAACCTTAAGTTGATCGCTGCTATTGCACAGCTCCCCCACAATCTGATACAGGTTATATGAAAAGCTATCGTAGTTATCAATTAGTAGTACCATATTGTTCTCCTCCTGCAGGCCTTTTAGATTTCTTCGATGCTGCTCTCCAAAGCCCTTAGGGCAGCCTTGGCTTTGTTAATGGTTTCTTCATACTCTTTTTCAGGGTCAGAGTCTGCAACAATTCCGGCTCCGCTTCTCACAAAGACTTTGCCGTTTTTCTTATAGACAAGTCTTATGGCAATGCAGGCATCCATGTTTCCTGAAAAATCAATGTAGCCTATGGCTCCGCCGTAAACGCCACGCTTGTTGTTTTCTAGTTCGCCAATAAGCTGACAGGCACGTATCTTAGGGGCACCAGAAAGAGTTCCTGCAGGTAGCACTGCTTCTATGGCGTCAAGGGCATCCTTGTCTTTTCTGATGATACCTCTTACAGTTGATCCTATATGCATAACATGTGAGTATCGTTCAACACTATGGAGTTTTTCCACCTCTACTGTGCCAAATTCACTTATCTTTCCCAGGTCATTTCTTCCAAGATCTACCAGCATATTGTGCTCAGCCAGTTCTTTTTCGTCGGCCAGAAGTTCTTTTTCCAGAGCCAGGTCTTCCTCCTCAGTTGCGCCTCTTTTCCTGGTTCCGGCAAGTGGGAAGGTGTGAAGTACTCCATTTTCAAGCTTTACAAGGGTTTCCGGGGATGCTCCTGCAATCTCCACATCAGTTCCAGCAAAGTAAAACATATAGGGGGATGGGTTGATGGTCCTTAGCATCCTATAGGTGTCAAGAAGGCTTCCTTCGAAGTCAGCGGTAAGGTAGTTGGACAAAACTATCTGGAAGATGTCGCCTTCATAGATATGTCTTTTGGCGCTTGTGACCATGCTGGCGTACTGGGCCTTGCTAAAGAGTGGTGTGATGGGGCTTAGGAGCTCTCCCTTTTTTTCTATCTCTTTTTCCCCGTAGGTAATAAGGTCTCTTAGATAATCAAGCTCTGCCTTGGCCTTCTGGTAGTTTGTTTCCAGATCGTAGCCAAGATCTACGTTGGTTATCAGGATTATCTTTTGTCTGACATTATCAAAGGCAATAACCTTGTCAAAGAGCATGAGGTCTACGTCCTTGAACTCTTCGTTGTCGTGGACCCTGACCTTGGCTGTAGGCTCTGAGTAGGTGAGGTAGTCGTAGGAAAAATAACCCACAAGACCTCCTGTAAATGTTGGAAGCCTATCAAGCTTGGGGCTTCTGTGACTTGCCATTATCTCTCTTATGTGGCTGGAAGGATTGGTTGTGGAAAAAGATTTATTTCCAATCTTCATCTGTCCATCTATGCAGGTGATCTCTAGCTTGGGATCAAAGCCAAGAAACGAATATCTTCCCCATCTCTCGTTGGCCTTGGCTGACTCGAGCATGTAGCAATGGGTTGATACTCTTTTTAGCTTGCGGATGACTTCAATTGGAGTTGTGAAGTCAGAGAGAAGCTCGCAGCTTACGGGAGCAATGTCGTAATCTCCGCTTGCTGCAAACTCTTTGATAGTGTCAAAATCTGGGTAGTAATGCATGTGTGCCTCCTCCTTTTGCTGTTCTATCAAGGAGGGTGGTAAAGTAATCGGAATCGAGTAGAAGACGTTTAGAAGTCCTTGATAGAAACTATATTGTTTCCATCAAGGACGAAATTTACGAAATATAAAATCCGCGGTGCCACCTTGAATTCATAGGGCTTACCTATGCTCTTATCAGGATACGGATCACTTGCTAAATGCCAACTATTTCATTTATATGCCGGCTAGTAATACATCATATCCCTGGCAACTGACGTGTGCCTTACGTCGCACGATACTCTGGCTCTTTTAATAAATCGTCCATTTGTCTGCGCCCTCAGGAGTCCATTCCCAGATCACTATCCTACCGCTTCCCAGCAACACGGCTCTCTCTTAGGCCTCATGAAAAGGTACTCCTCTCCTTCATCGGTTTAACGTGGTATTTAATTAAATACAAATTTACACTATCTGCTATTATACTGTCAACTATTTTATTGTGGACAATATATGGCTGGTAATCTGGTTAATTATGAACAAGTCAGTGCACCAACTTAGTTTCCTGCTTTGTAGCTCTCAATGACCTCTTTGATTCTTTTTTCTGGCTTAACAAGTCCATGCATTGGCTCGTTCTTGTTGAGAGTGTCAATGATTGCTGCTACATAGCGGTTCATGTTTATGCTATAGTAATATTCTTTTTCCAGAAGTTCAGGTTTTTGGTGAACCAGATTCGTTGTAAAGATTCTGTCAAAAAGTCCCTCTTCGTAGGCTTTATCAAGCTTATCAAAGCCACTTGAAAATAGTCCAAAGGTAGAGAATATAAAGACTCTTCTAGCGCCTCTTTCCTTGATCTGCTTGCATACATCTATAATGCTGCCACCTGATGCGATCATATCATCTACAACCACTGCATCTACGCCATGGAGGTCTCCACCGCAGAAGTCATGAGCAATAATAGGGTTAGTACCATCAACTATGTTGGAGTAGTCTCGCCTCTTGTAGAACATTCCAATATTGACACCGTAGACAGAAGCAAGAAAAACCACTCTTTCTGTGGCTCCCTCATCAGGCGCAATGAACATAAGATGATCCTTGTCTATAATGATATCCTCATATTCAGTAAGAAAACCTTGAGTAAACTGAAGCGCTGGAGATACATTCTCAATTCCCTTTAGAGGAAGAACGTTAGCCATCCTTGGGTCATGAGCATCAAAGGTTACAATTGTATCTACGCCTAGAAACTCCATCTCTTTTAACATGATTGCACAATCAAGAGATTCTCTTGTAGTTCTCCTGTGCTGACGTGACTCATAGAGAAAAGGCATGATCACAGTAAGTCTCTTGGCCTTGCCATTACAAGCTGCAATTATTCTCTTAAGGTCCTGGTAGTGGTCATCGGGAGACATGCGGTTCATTTCCCCATCCATCTTGTATCGGATTGAATTGTTACACACATCCACCATAATATACAGGTCTTTATCCCTTATGGATTCTGAAATTATTCCCTTGGCTTCTCCACTGTTAAACCTGGGACAATTGCATGGAATCATGTAATTCTCGGCACCGCGCCACTTACACAGTATGCTGTTTATCTTATCTCCCTGATCACTAAAGGATTCCAGTGCAATTAACGCTAGATCATCTTTCATAGGCTAATCCTCTCTTGTAGATTTAGTTATAACTAGCTTTTCTCTGTACCATGCATGCAATTTCTGAATTTGCATACACACCATAATATTACAATATCAGCAAATATATCATCAACATCAAGTACCATTTCCTCCATACATTTTCATTGACATGTTGAGGCAAAACCCCTAACATATATTTAAGCATGGCAAGGGCGCCAAAGCAGAGACATACTATGTCCTTCTGCTTTGTGCGCTCTTATTTTATATGATATGAATGTCAACAATAGTATTTCACTAATTCTTTAGGAGGAAATCATGAGCAAGTACACTAGAGAAGACATTTTCAGGATTGTAGAGGAGGAGGATGTTGCCTTTATAAGGCTTCAGTTCTGCGATCTCTTCGGCGTTCCCAAGAACATTGCAATTCCATCAAGTCAGCTTGAGAAGGCCCTCGACAATGAGTGCATGTTTGATGGGATTTCAATTGATGGCTTTACAAGAGATGATGAAAGCGACATGTATCTATACCCGGATCTTGACAGCTTTGAGATCTACCCCTGGCGTCCACAGGCAGGTAAGGTTGCAAGAATGTTCTGTAACGTTTATACCTCAGACAAGGAGCCCTTTACTGGGGACCCTAGGACAATTCTAGAAAAGGTTCTTAATAAAGCTAAAGCACTTGGCCTTAATTTCAAGGTTAATCCAAGGCTTGAGTTCTTTTTATTTGACTATGACGACAACGGCAATCCAACAGCAACCACCAAGGAAAGAGCAGGCTATTTTGATGTAGCACCTCTTGATCAGGGTGAAAATGTTCGCCGTGAGATCATATTAAACCTTGAGGAAATGGGCTTTACAATTTCCTCATCACACCACGAGATTGCACCAGCACAGCATGAGATTCAGTTTGACGAGGAAGATGCTCTTAGGGCTGCAGACATGATCATGACTTTCCGAATGGCAGTCAAGACTATTGCTAAAAAGCACGGTCTTTATGCAACCTTTATGCCCAAGCCTGTAGAAGGCATCAGCGGATCTGGTATGCATCTTAGTTTCCTTGCCCAGGACAGTCAGGGAGAAAATGTATTTGTTGATAAAAATGGTGATCTGTCTAACGTAGCAGGAAGCTTTATCGCAGGTGTCCTCTCCCACGCCAAGGGCATGACACTTATAACAAATCCTATCGTCAATTCCTATAAGAGACTAGTTCCAGGATATGATGCACCCGTAAATATTTCCTGGTCCAAAAAATCCAACGGCAGAAGCGCACTTATCCGCATTCCTTCAAGAAAGGGTGCAGCCACAAGAGTAGAGGTCAGAAACCCTGATGCAACCTGCAATCCATATCTTGCAATTGCACTGATCCTTGCCGCCGGCCTTGAGGGAATTGAAAAAAAACTCACTCCTCCTGCTGAGCTTTCTGAGAATATAAGAAGTATTTCTTTTGACCAGACCAAGGAAAGCGGTGTAGAGATTCTTCCAATGACCTTGGGTGAAGCTATATCCGCTTTTAAAGCTGACTCCTTTGGAAAAGATATCCTTAGTGAATCTGTTTACCACAAGATCCTGGAAGTCAAAAAGGCTGAGTGGAAAGAGTTCAGGACCTGCGTTACCAAATGGGAAATAGATAAGTACCTCAACAACTTTTGATTATCCTAAAACAGACATAAATACACTTAGAGTTTGAGGTCAGATCAGTGAACATTATCGTAGCTTTTGCCAAGGCAGAAGATGCCAGTAAATTCAAAAGCATATTGCTCCGTGGCGGATTTGAGAGCGTTACTGCTGTCACTTCCGGAATGCAGGCTTTGTCTGCCATGGAGGATCTAGGAAGCGGAGTCATCGTGTGTGGCTACCGCTTAAGTGACATGCTCTATTCTGACCTTTCCTCTGACCTTCCCGGGTACTTTCAAATGCTCATGATTGCCTCCCCGGACAAGGCACCTGTAGGAAACGATAATTCCCGCCTTATTTATCTGCCCACTCCTGTAACAAAAGATAGCCTGTACTCCACCATAAACATGATGATGGAGGATGTACACAGGCTCCGCAAAAAAGCAAAACAGCATCGCCTCGAAAGAAGCGATGCTGATAAACAAACTATAGGTAAGGCAAAAGAAATCCTGATGGACAAGCACCATATGACAGAGCCACAGGCCCACAGGTATCTTCAAAAGCGCTCCATGGAATCAGGCTGTAACCTGGTGGAAGCTGCTGAGATGATCATCTCTCTGGAGAATTACTAGCGTGCCGAGTTTCTCCTAAACTCTGTTGGAGATACTCCTACAACTGCCTTGAAATTCTTCATAAAGTGCTTGCTGTTGTCATAACCAACTTTTGCACCTATATCATTAACTCTTAGCTGGCTCTCAAGAAGGAGCTTTTTGGCCTCAGAAATCCTAAGGTCTCTTACGAAGGATACAAAATTCTGCCCCGTATAGTTCTTGAAAGCTGTGGAAAAGAGCGAATAATTCATAGATACATAATTAGACACAACTGCCATATTTATATCCGTCCGGAAGTTTTTCTTTATGTAATCTACAGCCTGTATCATTTTCTCTGTCTGGGTGTCACCTGTATTTTCCATAAATCTGCTATTTTCCTTGTATACTGCATCCAAAAAGGCATCCCGAAACTCGGAAAGTGAGCCATATAGATAAGGCTTCGAAGCGTCCATAGGGAAGCTTTTCTTGTATACGTTTTCAAACTCCTTTGTAAAAAATGCTAAAGCAGCCTCAAATTCTTTTGCAGGAATCTGCTCTCTGCCTGCAGCGATAAAAAAGCCGTTCCACTCTTTTTCAAGCTGCTCTGTCTTATCTGTGCCTATGAGATGGACTCTTGTACTGACTTGAGCTTTATCGCAAAGTCTTACGCCATTTTCTATAAGCTTTTCAGGAACACTATTTTTTCCCTTTGTTTCATAAACAATTGTCTCTGAAAAAAAAGCTCTGCTCCTCCTGTTCAGTGCCTGTAGGTAAGCCTTTTTTAGGTCTATAGCATCAACGTAGCAATCACTGATCCCAGCTGTAGATACAATTCCATTTTCTTCATCGGATAGCTTTTCTATAAGCAGATCGTATTTTTCTTTTCCCACAATATAAACGTTAGTTCCGCAGGTCTCTGATAGCATAAAACTGTCAGAGAGCTCTTTTTGTATCTCATCTGTGCTGCTGGAAACCACTATATAGTAGCTATCTCCAACCTCTTCTCTTATGTTTTTGCCAAGGGCTTCAAGGGTTTCTGGGCTCTCATCTTTATCTTCAAGCACATATGTGAGGAACTTTTTGCCAAGCTCTCTATTGTTTTTCTGGGTATCCTTTATTTTGGAGATTTCTTCTTCCAGCTTTTCCATAACACTTTTTAGCTTGTCTCTCTCAACAGGCTTTAGGATGTACTCTCTGACTCCGCCTCTCATCATCTCTACTGCATAGGAAAAATCATCATACCCGCTCACTGCAATAGTGATGGGCTTTTTCTCAAGCTCCTGCATGGCATTTACAAGCTCAATTCCGTTCATCTTGGGCATTCTGATATCAGTGAACATCACGTCCACATCCTTTTCCCTCAGAACTTCCATAGCTTTTAAGCCATTGGCGCACTCTATTACTTCCTCGACGGGAACGCCGCACCTCTTTATCATGGTGGATATTCCCTGTCTTATTAACTTTTCATCTTCAACTACAAGTACTGTCCGCATTCAAACCTCTTTTCATAGGAATCTTGACGTAGACCTTGGTGTAGCACCCCTCCATGGCTGCAACCTCAATTCCATATTCATCGCCATATTCCATTCGTATCCTGTCCTGAACGTTCTTAAGTCCAATTCCGTTTCCTGATCCGCCTGCAGTTGGCAGCTCTCCGGATATCTTTTTCCTGAGAATCTCAAGTTCCTCGTCGTTCATTCCACGGCCATTATCTGTGATCTCGATAGTACAAAGATTTCCTTCAGGAATGCCCTTCATGTAAATTGTGGTATCGTCCGCCAGTTCTTCTATTCCGTGAACTATGGCGTTTTCGATTATGGGCTGCAGAGACATCTTGGGGATTCTCTGGCTTAGTATCTCCTCTGGCATGTTCAGAGAAAGATATATCTCATAATCAAATCTTAGATTGATAAGGGCCATGTAGTTTTTGATATATTCTATTTCCTCAGACACAAGCACTGTCTCAGATGTCCATTTCATGCTGTATCTAAGGAGCTTTCCAAGGCTTGTGATAGCATCGGAGATGTCATAGTCCTCTTTTATCTCAGCCATCATCTTGATGGACTCAAGGACATTATAGATAAAGTGTGCATTTATCTGATTCTGAAGGGCCTTTATCTGGGAGTCCTTTACAAGAACTTCTCTGTTTATGTTCTCCTTCATGAGATCATGGATATTATCAAGCATCCTGTTGACCTGGTGGGCAAGTTCGCCCATTTCATCAGTTCTGCCGTCTTCTCTGGTCCTGACTTCCATGTCGCCGCCGCGAACCTTTCTGATGGTTGCGAGAACCTCATAGAATTTTTTGAGGACATGATTGACAACAACATCTATAACAAAGGCCATACCTGCAAGTATTATCAGCATACCTATGATGTAATTGGTCCTGAGCTTATAGACTTCGCTGAGGCTGTCTGATATGTCGTTGACAGAAACCAGTGTTCCCTTCAGTTCCGGAATATACATGCCGGAAATAACACTTTTTTGCTCTTTTTTATAGCTGGTTGTGATCCTTGAAAGTTCCCCTGACTGATCAGGCTCCTTCATGGCAGAAGCAAGCTCTATTGCAATCTCAGCTATGCCATCATCCTCATTACTTCCGTAGATGATCCTGCCTTCATCAGTAACAAAGCAGCTACTCTCGCCGCTTATATCCTCATACATTGACGGGAACATCGTTCTCATGGCCATATTTGCCTCAATAACACCAATTCTGCCATGAAGCTTATCTGACATAGGTGTTATAAGAGCTATCAGAGGCTCTCCCTCAGAGTTTGCAAAAAGATTATCCCGATAATCAAATATCCATCCACCAGTTGAAGCCATGTGCGACCAGCTCTGCTTGTTCATTCTGCTGTGGTTAAAGAGAACCGGCATCATCTCCTGAATGTTGTCATTGACTGCATAGTATCTTACTCCCTTTAAAACAGGGTTGTTATTTATAAGTCTCTCTAAGGCTGCCACGTCATTTCTGTAAATATCTATCCACTGCCTTGTGCTGAACTGGCCGCCTCCTGCAGCACAGATCAGTACGTTGTTCATGGTATCGTTTGATAAAAAGAACTGTGTAGTCATGTTGATTGAATCAATGTTGTTAGCTATGGAGTCCTGGCGCCTTTCCATTGTTGCCTGCATGAAGTTCACGTTTTCTTTTACAGAGGACTGTTCCATATTGTAAAAGACGATTCCTCCAAGGACTGCTATTGGCAACATGACAAAGATAAGCACGATACCGGTAAGCCTGATATTCAGTTTTAGGTCATTTATCTTACTTAAGACCCAGCTTTTCTTTTGCTTTTTCGACATATTGGTATCTCTTTTCCTGAAGCTGCTTGTAACCTAAGGCATTCCTGTCTGCCTTGAATTTCTCAAGAATCTGGTCAAACTCTTCATCACTTTTTGCAAGGAGAAGGCTCTGAAGAGTATCGCTCCACAGCTTTTCAATCCTGGCGTTTGTATAAGCATCCTCTGTATCTGCCGGAAGGATTATGTCATAGACGCCGGTGTAGGTGGCATAAGGATAGGTCCAGTTTTCAAGCTGCTGTGTGGGGCTATCGCTCTTTTGTTTCCACTTAAGCTGCATTACATTGTCCTGGAACATCCAGTAGGCATCGTCTGCTCCGTAGAGGGCGTCATAGGCTGTTCGGTCCGTATTTAGGAGTTTTTGAACCTCGGGCTTTACTACCTCTTTTCCATCTATCACATCGTAGGTTACGCCTTCCACCCCAAGGTATACCATCTTCTGGCCTTCCTCTGAGAGCATGTAATCTATAAACTTTATGGCTCTATCAGGATTCTTGCAGTTCTTGCTGACCATGGTTATTGTCCAGCCGCTTACTGTGTTGGTTGGAAGCACGTGGTCGTCGCCATTTTTGTTCTTTGGACCATCCACAGCGATATAGATACTGTCTGGATTCTTGGCATAGAGGGCCTTCTGCTGAGCGGACATATCCGTATACTGGTACATCATGCAAAAATACCTGCCCTCCTCAATCTTTTCCTCCATCTGAACCCTTTGGTCTATGAAAAGATCTGTAGAAAGATATCCCTGTTCTCCAAGGCGCCTGAACATCTTAAGCCATTCAATGTATTCTGGGTCTGTGTCCCTGTCATAGAGCTGACCATCCTTTTCATAAGGAATAGCCAGAAAATTCTGAAGATATAGGTCAAAAGAAACATTGCCTGTATCGTCAAAGATATGAGCACCTATAGGTAAAAGAGGCTTGCCATCTACCTCCGGAAACATTTCAGCAGCTTTTTTAACAGCAGCTTCAAAACCAGAAATTGTTGTCATATCAGGGCTTCCGATTGCTTCGTAGATGTCCTTCCTTACAAGAAAGGTCTGGTTTGAGCCTATGTTATCGTTATTGGCCACGTCTCCGGGAGTTACGCTTGAGCAGGGGTATCCGTAAATATTTCCATCTGCCTGGGTGTACCAGGACCTGGCCTGAGGGTCAGAAACCTCGTAAAAATAAGCATCATACTGATCTGCCAGTTCATTCAGGGCGTAGACCATATCACCCTGGATCATTTCGTTGACCTGGGGTTCCCACCAGCCAAGAGTAATAAGGTCTGGAAGTGTACCTGCTGCTATAAGAGAATTGAGCTTTTCCTCTTCATTGCCCTGTGGTGTTATGAAGTTAATATCTACCCCTGTTCTGTCAGTGATAGCCTTAGATACAGCGTTATCGCCCCACTTGGTATTAAACCAGGAATAGTTTATATACCAGTCAAAGGTTACCTTATCTGAGTCTGCCACCTGTGCCGAAGGGGAAAGAGCCTTATCATCGAAAGCCGCATTTTGACTGCTGCCACATCCAGTCATGGCAAGAGAAAGTGCCGCTGCAATAGCAATGCTCTTTTTAAATATCTTTTTCATCAAAAAACTATTGCTCCCATAAAAATTCATGAATCTTCGTTTTATTTATTGCAATATAATAGCACACAAAACACTTAAAGGCGACCTAAAAAAAGGTCGCCAGAAAAAGTGTGTGAAACTCTGTATTATTGCGTATTTATTCCTTGACGCTACCAGCTGAGATACTGCTGATAATGTACTTGGAGCAGAAACAAAATACTATGATGATAGGAACTACTGATATTGCTACGCCAAGATAGATAGCACCCTGGTTCTTCTGAAGATCTGTGGCTGCATTAAGAGTCGAGATCATAACTGGAAGCGTCATCTTCTTGGGTGAATTCAAAAGAATGAGTGGAACCAGGTATGAGTTCCAGTTTCCAATGAATGTTCCAATTGACATTGTTGCAATACCAGGAGCCATGATAGGAAGTACAATCCTATGGAATATGTGTATTTCTGAAGCTCCGTCAATTCTGGCTGCTTCCATAAGGGACTTGGAAAGAGTAGCCTTTACGTACTGACGCAGGAAGAATACTATTCCGGGTGAAGCCATGGCTGGTATGATAAGTGGTATATAGGAGTCGATGAGGTGGAGCTTCTGGCACAGGTTGTAGAAACCAATAAGTGAGAGCTGACCTGGGATCATCATGAATACCACGATTATCTTAAAGAGAAAGTTGTTGCCCTTCCACTCGTACATTGCCATTCCAAAGGCTGTAATAGCTGAGAAGTACGCTGTAAGGAGAGTAGCCGGGACTGCAACCTTTAAGCTGTTAAAGAATCCAAGGAAAAGATTCACATAGTCAAAAAGTACTACCCAGTTGTCGTGTAGGCTCTTTCCCGGCATGAATGAAAATGAATGTGTTATTTCAACACCAGATCTGGTGGCGTTGACGATCATGAGGTAAAAAGGAAGGAGGCATGTAAGGGCAAGGCCTATCAGTAATATGTACAATATAGTTTTTTTGATCTTATTAGCCATAGGTCTTAATCCTCCTTTCCACCGATAAACTTAAATTCCATTATGGAAATAAACAAAATTATAAAGAACAGTGTGTATGCTATTGCTGATGCAAAGCCCACCTGACGAGTTTCAAATCCAAACTTATAAAGGTACATTACAACTGTCTGAAGTGTTCCACCTGGTTCACCTGCAGTTGATGGGCCTGTCATAAGGAATGGCAGATCAAAGAGCTGAAGTCCGCCAATAAGTGATGTTACAGCAACATATAAGAGGATTGGGCGCAAAAGAGGAAGCGTAATGCTGCCAAATACTTTCCATCTGCCAGCGCCGTCGATAGCTGCTGCCTCGAAGTAATCATTGGGAATACCCTGAACTCCCGCCATCAGGATGATAAAGGAGTTACCAAACCACATCCATGCCTGAATTACTGATATTACAGCCCATGCTGTTGATCTTTGGCCCATCCAGTTGATCTGCTGGTCAACAATTCCAGTTGCCAGAAGGAGCTGGTTGAAGGTTCCATATTTCCAGTCAAGAAGTGTCTTAAACAGGAATGCTACTGATGTAGCTGCGATCAGGTTTGGCAGGTAATAAACTGCACGGAAGATTGCAAGACCGCGAATCTTGTACTTGATATCACTAAATACAATTGTCAAAAGAAAAGCCAGTCCAAGCTGCAGTACGATATTTAAGGACCACATCTTGACTGTGTTATAAAGTGCCCGCCAGAAGAATTTATCTTTTACCACTCTGATGTAGTTGGCAAGGCCTGTAAATTCCGGGTCTCCGTAGCCCTTATAGGTAGTAAAACTAAGGAATAAGGTTCTGAAAACCGGATAAACACTAAAGATAAGAAAAACAATAACAAACGGGAGTACGAACAGATACGCCGCGTTATTCCTGTTTTTCTTCTTTTTACTTGCTGCTCTCATATTTCCTCCCGAAAAGCTTTTTCTAAGGATATTTGGGGCGCCGTCACCATCTTGTGGATCACACGGCAATGTTAACTCCACAGGAAAGTACAGCGCCCCGTTATTGACTTAATTTATAGAGATTTAGAATTATCTCTCGATCTGAATTTCTGGATATGTTGACTCAATGACATCGTAGAAATCATTGATTGCTGTTTCCTTGTCAGTCTCTCCAGTCTTAACTGCTGTGCAAGCTGCTCCCCAAGCATCGTTAATGATCTTGTCGTAACGTGTTACCTTTGAGTAGTCGATGCCTGCTGCCTGATCCTGCCAGAAGGAATAGAGGTGCTGTCCGCCATATACTGCGTTCTCATCGTCTTTGTGCTTATCAAGAACAGATACAAGTGATACTGTGTCACCTTCTGACTTCTCAATCCACCACTCAGCTGTGTTCTCATCAAGTGTTACCCACTTAAGGAAATCCCAAGCCAGGTCTTTGTGCTCAGACATTGCTGAAATGCCGATGAAAGTGCCCCCTCCAAAACCGTAAGCTGGTCCTGAACATACTCCCCATTTGCCTGATGTTTCACCAACATTGTCGCGGAGTGTGAGTACGCCCCAGCTTGGAAGTCCAAACGCAAAAACTTCAGTTGTATCAAGGTCCTTGGTTGCCTCTGCGAAAGCCTCTGCATCCCAAACATTTACTGAATCATCTGCATAGCTCTGTACTTCTGCTGTAAGGATAGGTACCTCGCCAGCCATAGCCTGATACCATGGTGTTGACCACTGGTTTGCATAAGCTGTAAGGTCATTCTGATAAAGATTTACTACAAGATCCATGTAATCAAGACGTGCCTGGTCAAGGTTGAGCTTGCCATCTACAACCCAAGCTGTGTCGCCAGAGAAATAACCGATCTCTGCGTCAGAAGCGAAAATACGATAGCCACTGTCCTTAAGCTTTTTAGCTGTATCAAGAATTGTTGTGTAATCCTTAAAGAGTTTTCCGATTTCATCTGGATCATCTGTGCCGAATACTGTTTCTGCAATATCTCTTCTGTAGTAGATTCCTGCAGGTGTTATCTGATAAGAGATTGCTCTCTGGATTCCCTCTGAATCCTGTCCTACTTCCCATACGTAATCAACGATCTGGTCTTTATAGTCCTGAGCGTTGTATGGTGCCTGGTTAAGGTCTTCAAAATATCCTGCCTCATAGAAGTCCTCAAGCATCTGAGGCTCACCTACGATGATATCTGGTGTTGTCTGTCCGCCATTAAGTGCTGTCTGTACCTTTGTTACGTAGTCAGCTGGCTCAATAACAACTGTCTCAATCTGTACATCATGATCTTCTACATACTTCTCTGCGAAGGTCTGAAGGTCTTTTGCCAAAGTCCAGATAACAAGCTTCTCACCACTTGTTCCAACTGACTCTGTATTAGTGTTTGCTGCAGGTTCTGCAGTTTCTGTAGTTGTTTCTGCTACTGTCTGCTCGCTGCCATTGCTTCCGCATGCCACCATGGAAAGTGCCATTACACCAGCAAGCGCGCTAGCCATTACTCTTTTGAATTCCATAATGAATCCTCCCTCCAATTACATTGGTTACTTCATATCGGATGCTTCCAGTGCCACCAAGGCACAGGTCCGACGTTCTTTGTTATGAGGTAATTATAGATTTGAGAAAAAAGTAAAAAAATGACACCTTTTTTATTTAGGTGTCATTTTTTGAGTGCATATTTTTTATTTTTAATATGTGTTTCCCGGAATCAGTAGTTATCTTGGATTATTTGCAGGATGCGCATAATCTCTTTATCCAGGCCCAGGCAAGGTCTGACCAGTAGCCTACATCCTCTTTAAGACTCATGTCTATTCCAGATGCTGGCATTTCATTGCCGGAAAAGAACTGCTCTATCAGTTCGTCTCTTCGTTTATCTGATACATTTACGCCCTTTCCTTCCTTTACTGCAAAGGCTGCGCGCATAACCTGTTCCATAGTGTAATCGCCACCAGACCAGCCTTGGAAGAAGGTCTTATTGGCAATTGTAAGGCCGTGGTGTCCCGCAGGGAATACGTAGTGGGCAAATGGTATATTCTTTTTCCTAAGTGCCATGGCAAAAAGGTAGCTGTTCTCTACTGGAACCGCACTGTCCTCCTGGGTCTGCCATAAGAAGCATGGAGGAGTATTTTCTTTTACCTGCTTCTCCAGTGAGAAGTACTCAAGTTCCTCCGCATCAGGGTTATCTCCAAGGAGGGTCCTTACTGAGTCCTTGTGAGTAAACTCTCCTGTTGTGATAACAGGATATGAGAGGATCACGCCATCTGGCCTGTTGAAAATTTCGGCATATTCAGGGTTTGTATCTTTTATATCATCAAAGTGCACTGCTAGAGATCCGCAGACGTGAGCACCTGCTGAAAAGCCCATGATAAAGAGCTTTTCTGGATCTATGTTGTACTTATCTGCATTTTTCCTTATGAATCTGACAGCTCTTGAAATGTCTTCAAGCGGCTGCTTCTTAAGAGGCACAGACATGGTGATGTCTGTTGTGTAGCTAAGAACAAAAACGTTCATTCCGCGGCCAAAGAACTCCATAGCAGGCAACTCTCCCTCGTGGGAGCAGCACATGCAGTAGCCGCCTCCTGGAATAACCAGCATGCAAGGGCGTTTCTCATTATCTTCATGAAGGTAGGCAAATACGTTTGGTGTAAAACCATAGGCTGCAGCGTAGTTGTATTCTCCATCCTGATAGATATCCTCGCGAAATCTCTTTATCTGAGGGCCATTCTGGGGCATGCCCTTAAGAAGATAGTCTTCATCAGAATAGTCTGGCTCCCACTTGTATTGTTCCTTAATATCTGCAAAATCTGAATCGTTATTTGTTTTTTGGTTATCCGCATCGCTAGTATCTTCAAATTTAAGGGCTGCTTCAAGTACCGCATAATAAGCCTCTTTGGCCTGGCATTTTCCCTGGAACAGGAGCGGGTAACTTGTCTCTCTTCTAAAGCCTGTAAGCCAGCTGTCTTCATCTCTAAGATTCCAGAAGGTTACGCTTGTGATGTTGGCCTTACCTGACTTTTTAGCATCAAGGTAGATCTTGAAAAACTCCTTATATCTAAGAGCCAGTGCGTGCATTGACTCATCAATTGGATCAGCGTTGTGCATATCAAGCTCTGTTATATTGAGTTTGAGTCCAAGGGCTCCGTACATTTCTACTGCTGTCTTGTAGTTTCCAAGGTCAGGATGGTCCATTAGAAGGTGAGACTGCATTCCCATGCCATCTACAAGTTTTTTCTCCATAAGGGGCTTTAAAACATGCTCTATTATGTAATCTCTTTTCCAAGGCTCTGCTGCTTCATAGTCGTTGTAGAAAAGATCTACTCCAGGAGCCACATATTTTCTGGCATATTCAAAGGCCTTTATGAAGAAGTCTTCTCCAACGGTCTTGGTCCAGATAGATTTCCTGAAGGCTCCCTCATCCACGATCTCGTTGACCACATCCCAGGCATAGATGATTCCGGGGTAATTAGTCTGTACAAAGTCAAGAACGCCGTGGATGTAGCTTTCAAGCCTTTTTAGAATAGTTTCTCTGTCTGCATAGGGAAAGAGCTCATTGTAGTTCTCACAGAAGAACCACTTAGGGGTCTGATTGTGCCACACAAGGGTGTGACCGCGCATAGCAATGCCGTTTTCCCTGGCAAATTCAAGATATGGAATTGCGTTTTCGAAGGTAAGTGCCGGTGACAGGTTATATTTTTCCGGCTGCTCTTTATTTTTTTCCACATCAAGAAAGTACATAGGCTTCATGTCGTTTTCGCAGGTAAAGCTGTTAAACTGCTCTGTCAGAAGCTTCATGTGAGCGGCTGTATGGAGGTTCCATCTGGAAATAGCTGCTCCAATCTTGAAATATGGTTCATAGACGGTTTTTAAGTTCATGATCATCCTCTCGTTATCCGGTGTAATGTCAATATGAGCAAAAATACTCTTAGTACAATATATTTTTTGCAATTATAATGATACAAAATCAATTTCTGATTCACTACGCATTTATTGCCCGAAATTACTCAAATGCGGCTTTATTGATCTTTACAGTTCACCAATTTTTGCTATGTATTTTCGACATGACTTATTGTGCGTGTGTAATTTGCCTATTTGGAGGTTTATTTACTCTCTTGCAATTCGTAATATAATACTATAATGAGGCGTCGAGAAAATCGCTTACAAGATGCCTTATGATAATTAAAATGCACAATGAAATAGAAATGTGCATAGCAAGGAGATTTCATTATGTTTAGCTTAAGTGAAAGAAAACAAGAAAGACTATATAAACAGGTTATGGAGAATGAGATAGTTTCCCCACAGATGTATAACCTGTATCTGGGCGGTGTTGTTGTCTATGGACTTTTAGTCAATATAATACTTTGTTCTACCTGTACTGAATTTGTTCTTAGTACAAATCCAATATTATTCTACATTGGATATTTTGTCAGCGTATTTGCAGGAACTATGATTTCATCAAAGAGTAACAGTCCTCTTATCAGTTTCCTGGGCTATAACCTGGTAGTTATTCCTGTAGGACTTGTAGTTACATCCGCTGTATATTGGTATGGAGGCCTTAGCTCCTATGTTGTTCTTCAGGCTATAGTTTATACAGCAGGTATTACTTGTATCATGATCTGCTGCAGCATCCTAAAGCCTGAGTTTTTCTCAAAGCTGGGTGGAGTATTATTTGGAAGCCTTATCGGACTTATTATTGTAGAAGTAGTATTTCTTATCCTTGGGGTTTCTCAGTCACTTACAGCTCTTGCAGGCGCTGTACTCTTTTCCCTGTATATCGGGTATGACTACTACAAGGCTCAGCAGTATCCCAAGACTGTGGACAATGCTGTAGACAGCGCCCTTGACATTTACCTTGATATCATAAATCTCTTCCTCAGAATCCTTCGTATCCTTGGAAGCAGATCATCTTCTTCATCATCCAAGAAGAATCATTTCTGATGTGAACCAATGAGCCGCTGGTCAGTATAGTTGACATATTTCAATAATAAATCTGCAATGCAAAGGAAAAGCCCTTGTGGTCGGCAAGAATCCGATCATAAGGGCATTTCTTTTATTATCTTATCTTTTAGACTTATTGAATGCTCAACCTCTTTGGCACTCTTTCTTTATTACAACTGGCCATATAGCAACAACAAAAAACCATAGAATACATCTGGCCACGAAGTTGCCCCAGTGTCCGCCAAGGGCTGCACCAATTGTAGCTGGTGCAATGTACTCTTTCCATGAAAAAGTGATCAAAAAGCCAACGAAGGCAAGAACTGGCAGATTTTTTGAACCAGTTGGAATCTCGTATTTTATATAATGGCGCTCAATAAAGCTACCTGCCAGGAAGCCAGTGAAAGCACCACAGGCCTTAAAGCTGTCATTCATCATCTTTTGAGGATTTACTAAAAGCTCACCATCCACGTAATCCATAGGATATGGCTTCTGGGTGATGTATATCAGAACTCCTATGACTGCGATGACTCCAACTATTGAAAGAATATCAAGTATTTTATCATTGCCATCTATTTTCTTCTGAACAGCTCCAACTATGCAGATTATGATCACAGCTTCTGTAAAGCCTACAATCACGTCCTGTGGAGTATGCACACCCAAGAAATTCCTGGAAAAGCCTGTCAAAGCTATCATTACTGCACAGATTACCGCAAGATACGTGCGCTTTTTCCTCTGCCAGGCAAAGGTTGTGCCATAAGTGCATGTGGCGCTCATAGTGTGTCCACTGGGAAAAGAATACCCTGTCGCCGCCACCTTGGAATCTCCCGCAGGTTCAATAAGTTCAGACCTTATCCATGGGCGATATGCACAAACTGTCAGCTTGATAACTCCATTTACCAATTCTCCAACGCCTAGAGTTGTAAGAAAACGATAGCCCCATTTCTTGTCCACACACCAGAAGATGATAAATGGCAAAAATGGCATAATATCTACTGCAATCTTGGAAATGCCATTGAAGAACTCATCAAATATGCCCCCTGTTGCATTTCTGATCTCCTGCAGCCACAACAAATACTGAATATCAAACATTTTTAATTCCCCTCTCATCGTATACTTTTAATCAACATATAGATTATAACTCAATTAAAAATACCGAAATGGGAATTTTTTATAAATTATTCAGTAGTTTATTGCTCTCCTACATATTCGAAGCTGATCCCATTATCATGAGATACATATAGTCCTGAAGGGTGTTTGCCCAGTTCTTCACTGTAATAATCCCCAGACCAGGCACTCTGCCCTACTAACATAAAGAGATCACCATCTTCTGCCCACACTTTTTTAGGAATCACAAAGGGATTGTAAATTGAACCATCAGCAAGGGTAACCCTGGCAGAAGGGAAGTTAATCTGGGTAAAAGACCTGCCTCCATCATCTGTCCTGTACAAAAAGGCGTCATCTCCACCATTATATGAAAGACAGGCAAATCCTAGCTCTGTATCGTCAATAAAGGTAATCCACTTAGCTTCTCCACCACTTCCATTAAAAGGATCCCTATTTACCAGGGCTACACTGTTTCTACCTTCTTTATAAGAGATCAGGACATAGTAACTACTACCTGCTGCCCTGTCAGTTGCAACCAGTTCATAAGTAATGCCATCTTGAGTTTTATAGGTGCAGCCTTGGCTGTAGGATGAAAAGTCCTCTGCCTGGCCTTCAGAATTCTCTTCTGCCTGAGAGTTTTCCACATTCTTGGGTCTGGTAAGCTCTTTATCCACAAAATCATAGAGTCCACCGTAGAGGATTTCTCTGTCATAGCCATTACTGATATACTGTGCAAGATTAAAGGTAACTGTATCAGGATACATATAAATAAGGATTTCCTGATATAGCCAGGGTGCTTCCTCATATGAAACCTCTTTTAATGAGCTTTCTATCCAGTCGCAGATATCACCACAAAACTTGGTCATATCCTGCATACCGTTTTCATCCAGTATCGGAACTGATACTATGCCAATTGTGTTATCAGCACAGTCATTTTCTTCCCAGTAAAGTCCCCTTTGTATCTTATCTGGAAAGGTTTCTTCCGCCACATCCTTAAACGCATAAAGGAGTTTGTATTCATAGAGCTTCTGTCTTGCAGTTTCAGTATCTTCCGCTTCCTGGCTCGCCTCTTCTGCAGCTTGATCCGCTGTAAGCTTATTGGATTCATTTACTTCAGAAAAAGAACATGCTGACAAAGCCAGCGTGCCTAGTAAAACCCCCAGTAAAACCTTTGTTTTCATAATCAACTCACTCCATAGAAAAGACTGTAAAGCCACATACCATGCACATTACAGTCTTTATACTTCAAATAGTTTTATTCTTTCATTTATAATATTCTATCATATTACCCTTCACGACAAGAGTGCTGCTAGTTATGGAGCTATAATTATCTCCTCAGCCATATCAAAGAGCTCATCCTCTGTCATATCCAGATCAAACCCTAGCAGACAATACGATATTCCATTTATTTCAAAATTCACGGAACTGCAATAATCTGTGTATCGTTCGTCGCTTCCAACGCTAATGGAGAAGTTTCTTTCGTTTGCTTCTCTTTCAAGCTCTTCCTTACTAGGTTCCTCATCCACAGGGAGATTTAGACACTCTGTATAGTTATAGTACACGGTAATTCCATCAATATCCCTGACTGTTGTATCTCCTTCATGGGGATCATCATACATTTCTGCCGGATCAGCACTGAGGCTTATCCAAGGACATCCCTCTTTTACATAGGTTATGTCAATACCTTTAAAATGTCTAAGATCATTGCCATCTTCATCCTGAGTCTTTGCTTCCTCAACCTCCATACAATCAAATGTATAACCATTACTAAAGGCTTCAACAGCTGTGATATCAAGCTCAGCTTTTTTCTCAATTTTAGCTAAATCTTCAAAACTACTGGTCCTGGTGTCTATCCTATTCCAGCTGACTATTCCTGCCGCTTCTCCTGCAGCAAATGCAGTAACACTAAATAGTGTCAGACATGCTGCAACTGCTATTCCTAACTTTCTAATATCAATTTTTCCCTTCATACGACCTCCATTTGCACTTCCACCATTCATTAACTGGCGGATCATATGCTCTTTTTCATAATCAGAAAATTTGATATTCTCCATGGACTTTTTGTAGTTTTCTATATTTCCACTCTTCATAACGCCTGCTCACCTACCTTATAAATTCTGGCATATTCATCTGACAGTGTATCCTTTAGAATCTTCCTGCCTCTTGATAGATACTTGGAAACTGCCGTTTTTCTTTTACCCATGATATCTGCAATTTCTTCTGTGCTGTATTCCTCATAGTAATACAGATATATAGCAGTCCTATAATTAACCGGCAATCTGGCAATTTCCTCAAGTATTTCAGAGTTCTGCACCTGCTGTGCTTCCTTTTCAGAAGCTTCGTCCAGTGGTACAGTTTTCCTGAAAAATGCATTCTTCCTGAGGTCATGACAGGCATTGATCGTTGTTCGTATCATCCAAGCCTTTTCATGTTCTCTACTATCAAAAGAAATACTACTTGTCATATACTTTAAGAAAACTGTCTGGCATATATCTTCGCTGTCATAGGTCTGCTGGAGATAGTTGTAGCTGATTCGTTTTATCATATCTGAGTATTCATCTACAACACGCCTAACTTTCTGTTCATCCATGTGTGAATATTCTCACTTTCTGTTTCTTTTAGAAGGCCTTCTAATAATAATACGATTCAGCTTAAAGAAAATGGACACTAAGAAAATATTTAATTATCAAAATGCAATCAGCAAGTGCCCAGGCACAGACTTCTCCAAAATAAATGCCATAGTATCCAATGAAGCGTGTTAAAAGAATCGCACAGGCAACCCTCATTATCAGCTGCGCAAAGCTTGAAAGCATTGGAATTATGCTGTTTCCCATTCCCTGCAATGCTGATCTTACAATATACAAAATATAGAGAAGCGGAAAAAATACAGCCAGCACTTGCAGATACTGGTATCCATATGAAAATACCGTGTCGTTTGCAGTTCCTTTATCTATGAACAGTTTCATCAAAGGCTGTCCAAAAATAATCATCACAGCAGAGCAAAGAAGAGCCGTTATGATGCCAAGGGGTACACTTACTCTTACTCCGCTGCGAACACGCTGGTAATCTTTTGCCCCCATATTTTGTGAAACATAGGCAACTACAGCTAAACCGTAAGAAGATGCTGCAATCTCAAGAAGTACATATATTTTTCCTGCTATGGTATATCCGGTGAGAAAAGAGAGCTCATACTGATTGATCCTATTGATGACGATAAGGCCACCTATTGCAGTGATCACACTCTGAAGAGCCATTGGAAGGCCTATTGTCATCAGCTCTTTTACCACAATAAACTCACTTTTTAATTTGAAACTCTTTTCGGAAGTCGCATTGGTAATACTCTGCCTGTTTTTATAAACGTTATAGCCGCAGATGAGCATAACAAGGCATTCTGAAAGGATTGTGCCAAGAGCGGCTCCTCCAATACCAATATTCAGAGCGCTTACAAACAGTATATCCAAAACAATGTTACACAGTGAAGAAACAGTCATAGCCATAAGATGAATTTTGCTATTTCCTCTGCTCCTTAAAACTGTGGCAAAAAGCTGATAAAAAATCAGAAAGGGAAGCCCTGCAAAGATGATGTCTACATAGGTTTTAGCAAAAGAGAACACCTCTTCCTTGGTATCAAGTATTCTAAGTACAAAGCCGGAAGTGCTCAGTAGAATCGCCACTAGAGATATGGCTAAAATAAGACAGATAGCCTTAGCCTTTTTGTAGTACTGCGAAAAAGCAGCTTCGTCTTTTTCCCCATACTTATTCCCCAATAAAACTGAAAATCCCTGGATCAAGCCTATTACAAATCCATTTACCAAAAATATATACCAATCTGTTCCGCCAATAGCTGATAGTCCCTTGGCGCCAACTTTCTGGCCTATTATGATACTGTCTACAATAATGTAGAGCTGCTGAAAAACATTCCCAACTATCAATGAAAGAGCAAAACTCAAGATCAATGATAATGGTTTCCCCTTAGTCAGATCCCTATCTTCATTCATACACCTTCTCCATTTACCCCACAAATAGTCTCTTTTAATCGATTAAGGCATGTGCCCTTCCCCAAGAACACATGCCTTAATCTTATCACAGCGATATCGAAGATTCTATTAATATCCATTTGTTGATTGCTTAGCTCTTCGTAATCTCTATTTTCCCTAATCTGATTCTTCCACGAATATCTATATCCACATGCTGGGAATAAGCAGCTTTATATTTATATATACTCATTACTATCCCAAGAAAAGCGTATGAAATTAGGAGATTACTGCCACCAGAGGAAATAAATGGAAAGAAGGATGAAAAATATGGTGTTACACCAAATCCAGCGCACATATTGGCAATAGCATTTACAGCCAGCGCCATCATGCATCCGCTTCCCATAACAATTCCCAGTTGGTTCTTGGCTTTTGAAGAGATTACAAACCCTGCTACTATAACTGCAGCTACTACTGTGATCACAGCTATTAACACGGCATCTCCCCAGGTTGCCAATATGTAAGTCAAAATATAATAGCTGTCAGGATTGGGCAACACTCCAACCCCTTTGCCCCTATATTATATGCAAAAAGCTCCTGTGCTTAACAACAGAAGCTTTTGACACTTGATTATTATTATCGTATTTTCCGTCACCAACGTTTCATGTTCTTTTGAAACTTGTTGGTGTATATCTCTTTTAACTCCTCTGCAGTTATTCCATAGCAAAGAAGCACATCGTTATAGTACATTAAGACATCTGCAAGCTCTTCTATCAGATGCTCACGCTCAGGGTGGTCTGCATTTGAAGCCTCTGGGCCATGCTTTTTAACTATATCAATTACTTCCCCAACTTCACCAATCATCCACAATAGCTTGTTCTTTCCAACCTCAGGAGATATCCCTTCCCACTTGTCTTTGTATCTCTCCTGTAAAGCTCTTTGCATATCTAGCATTTCATTAATTCCAAAATCCGACATTGCTTTTCCCCTTAATAGTTTCTTGTAAGTAAAATCACTTCTCCATTACTATAGTTCACTCGCTCTTTATCTGCTTTGAAGCCAGCATTCTTCATCATTCTAATCAAAGTGTGCATAAAGAAGCCATGTGTGACTATAGCACAATCCTCATTACGCTCTATTATCATGTTCACAAACTGCTCTGCTCTCTTAGAAGTCTGTTTCCGGACTTCAGGCTGTCTTTTATTTCCGATTAGCCACTGCAGCCTTCCTAGAAAATTCCAAACGCCCAACGGCAAACGTATTGCTATATCAAATCCTGAATGAAGCGGAACCTCATTTAGCAGTGATGTCCTATCGAAATCCGCTTCTCCAAATATCTTTTCAGCAGTCTGCCGAGTCCTGTCCAAATCGCTAATATAAACTTTTTGAATATCATCGTTCACTGTATCTACAGATGCCTTATCAATTGGAGCTTTGTCATATAACGCACACTGCTCATCAAACTCAGCAGATGTGCACCACTTTTTCCAATCATGAAGCACTTTTCCATGCCTTATTACATATACTCTCATTTAATCGCTACCGTGCAGTTATCACCCTCAACAACTAGTCTTAACAAAAATAGTTCTACTTATCTGCCTTATGTGTATATTACCTTTCTAAGCGCAGGTCCACAGAATTCGTGTGGGCAAAGCTTAAAGCCTTGTTTTACATAGAATTCTTCTTTTCCTTTTTCTGCCAGCAGTTGTACACTTATTCTCGCTCCTTCAGGCGCATCTTTTTGAATAAGCTCAAGTAATTTACTAATTATAGTTGAGCCAATCTTTTTTCCTTGAAATTCAGGTCTTACTACAACGTCCACAATAGTGTAGTACATGCCATCTCCAACTGCTCTTCCCATTGCTATAGGCTTATCTTCATCCTTTACCAATATAAAAAACGCACTTTTATTTATGGCTTTCTGTGCCTGTTCTGGACAGAAATTATTCTTCCAATCAACAGATTTACGAAGTTCAAAATAAGTATCTAAATCCGGTATTGTTTCGTAATAAACTATTTCCATCTTTTTTCTCCCATCAAGTATTAGTTCATTATTTTGTTTTTACCTTTGATAATGCCAATTTCCCACAACTCCCTGTACAATTTATAATTTTAAAACTGCTATTATTTCTTCTCCGTCCATTTCCCCAGTTTCTTCAAACCCGAAAGATTCATAAAGATCTTTTGCCACTTTGTTCTCCGGTTCATATGAAAGCCAACAGTATTCAGCCTTTCCACATGGAAATGTCCTAATAAATTCGAGCACAAGTTCTATAGCTTTTCTGCCATAGCCCTTTTGCTGATATCTCTTATCTATCATCAGCCGCCAAAGATTATAGTTGTTGTCTGCTATTTGTGGCGCATCATCCCAGTAATCATCTTTGTCATATCCGATCATGACAAATCCAACCAGAATATCCTCATCATAGATGCCAAAAGGGAAAGCATAACCATTATTTGTGATGGTTGTATAAGCCTCAATGATACTAACGTCATTAGAAGCAACAAATTCTCTCTGGTCGTCATTAACTGATAGTTTTAAAATATCCCAGACATTTTTACCATTTATCTTCTCAAGTCTTAACATATAGTCTCTTCCTTCTTACTAATTTCCCAGTAGTATAGTTATAGCTTTTTCAACATCTTTTGTAGTAAGACCAACCTCAGCATCTGTCTTTACCTGATGTTTTTCAATCTCACTATTATGAAGTTCAAGATCATCAAGTACTACCCAATTCGCAGAGGGATTATCTTTTAACCACAAAAGTATTTCATCAGCTTTAACCAGGCTAAACTTCTTGGTCTTTCTTATCTCTTCCGTAGTTAAGTCTGGTGTTACTCCTGCAATCGTAATGCCTGCTTCCTTCATTGTGTTAGCCAAAAAATCTGCTTCTGTCCTTAATGGTTTCATCGTTTCATCAAACCAAAATCTCCAGCCAGAATGAAGAATTATCTTAGCATTAGTTCTTTTCACAAGGCTTCCAAGTAACTTTACAGCCTCAGAATCAATATATTTGCCATTACTAATCTCATGTTGATGTTCGTTGTCCCAAAACTTCGAATTAAGGACTCCATCCACATCAAGGAATATTACATTGCTCATAATACAATCCCTTACTAACGTTTTTATGAAAAAAATTCCTGTCACCATTATTGTGCATGCCCATAAATAGGCATTTTCAGTCGTTTATAAATTCATCTGCTTCTAACAGTATTCTTCTTGGATCCTCATATTCCAACAGATGTAATGCATCTTCAAGTTTCAATCTTTTGATAGTTTTCACTTCTTGTGGTCTTACAATCCTAGGCTCCTGATTTTTATTTTCTGCAAGAAAGTACACAATCTGCCTCTTTATGGTTGGTCTCTCGGCAGGTACATATTCACTAACTTTTCTAAAACCTGATATCAATTTGAGATCAAGTCCCGTTTCTTCCAAAATCTCTCGAATTGCTGTTTGTTCCTCAGATTCACCAATTTCAATATGGCCTTTCGGAAAACTATAAAATCCAGACGTTTCCTCAACTAAAAAGTATTCTGTGTGACCATCTATTATCGAATAAACTACAGCACCACATGATTTTTCCGGAATTATTTTGGATTCTTGCAAAAATCTAATGCACTTTTCATCAAAAGAACCTGCAAGAACTGAAAGCTCATCTAATGAGCAGTCATTAAAGTACTTGCCGTTGGCAGGACAAATCGTTACAACATCAAGCGGATTACCTCTATGCTGCCTATTAGGATTGGGTTCACATGTGATTGTGAGATCATCATCCGGAATTTCTGCTGTATATTCTTGCCCATCCACCATCAGAACCAAACCGGTAATATAGCGTGCATTCAGCTTCCCGCCATATCTCGCAGCCAGATTACAGTAATGCTCAATCATTTCATCTTCCGATAATGTCTTACCTTGTACCCTGCGTACAAATAATCCTGGCTGCGCATCTGCAGGAATATCATCTACATAGAGCCCTGAATCTGCTGCTAATGTCGGAAGTCCTGTTTTTTCATAATACGCCATTGCCTTTAATCTGGCATTCTCTATAGGAGTACTGCCTGATTCATCGACATCTATATGAATTCCCAGGTCTTTAGGAGTAATAATCTCTACATCATATCCCGTGAGCCTGTATCTCATATTACATATTTTGGATTCATTCCCTGTAGCATATAACAATTGCATATTTCAAATACCTTTCTCACAAGCTCTAATTATATTTCGAAATAACATTTAAAAGTGTTTCAACATTAGTAGCTACTTCTTCCTCTGTCCTCTGAACACTGTATTCATATTTATCATCTGTCTTCGGGAAATAATAATCTTCGATATCTCTGAATTCATAATGAAGCTGCCCTGCCAATGCTCTCCCCAAAGTACTTTTACCAGCTCCATTTAAACCACAAATAATGATACGCATAGTCTTTTTACTCCCCAAATATACTCAATACGTTTCTTTATTGTACGAAAAAAGAGCCCCAAGCACAAGGCTTGAAGCTCTTATAAGTTCAGTGTTTATGCAATCCGATAAGAATTACTCAACGATTGTAGCAACCTTACCTGATCCAACTGTACGTCCACCCTCACGGATAGCGAACTTAAGACCCTGCTCCATAGCGATTGGGTGAATAAGCTCGATAGACATTGTTACGTGGTCACCAGGCATGCACATCTCAACACCATCTGGAAGGTTGCAGACACCTGTAACGTCAGTTGTTCTGAAATAGAACTGAGGTCTATAGTTTGTGAAGAAAGGTGTATGACGGCCACCCTCATCCTTTGTAAGTACGTAAACCTCTGCTGTGAACTTTGTGTGGCATGTAACTGTGCCAGGCTTTGTTACAACCTGACCTCTCTGGATGCCATCACGGTCAACACCACGAAGAAGAAGACCAACGTTGTCACCAGCTTCGCAGTAATCCATAGTCTTTCTGAACATCTCGATACCAGTACATACAGACTTAGCTGTCTCTTCCTTGATACCAACGATTTCGATTTCGTCGTTGAGGTTAAGGTGACCTCTCTCTACTCTACCAGTAGCAACTGTTCCACGTCCTGTGATTGTGAATACGTCCTCAACAGGCATAAGGAAAGGCTTATCTGTCTCACGAGTAGGTTCAGGGATGTAAGAATCAACTGTGTCCATGAGCTCGATGATCTTGTCACCCCACTCAGACTTAGGATCCTCAAGAGCCTTAAGAGCTGAACCACGAATGATAGGTGTGTCATCTCCAGGGAACTCATACTCTGTAAGAAGGTCTCTGATCTCCATCTCAACGAGGTCAAGAAGCTCAGGATCATCAACCATATCGCACTTGTTCATGAATACGATGATGTAAGGAACACCAACCTGACGAGCAAGAAGAACGTGCTCCTTAGTCTGTGCCATAACACCGTCTGTAGCAGCAACAACAAGGATAGAACCATCCATCTGAGCTGCACCAGTGATCATGTTCTTAACGTAGTCAGCGTGACCTGGGCAGTCAACGTGAGCATAGTGTCTGTTAGCTGTCTCATACTCGATGTGAGCTGAGTTAATTGTGATTCCTCTTTCCTTCTCTTCAGGAGCCTTATCGATCTGATCGAATGCTACTGCAGGGCTGAATCCTCTATCAGCAAGTACTGCTGTGATAGCAGCTGTAAGAGTTGTTTTACCATGGTCAACGTGACCGATAGTACCAATGTTTACGTGTGGTTTGGTTCTGTCGAACTTAGCTTTTGCCATTTCTAAATATCCTCCTTAAGTGAAATGTTATCCAACATTTTCATACATAATTTAACCGACTATATCGATTATATTAAATGTTTGCCGCTAAATCAAGCATTTTGCTAGATTTAAACGGCGAAACATTTACTTATTTTATTATCAGCCCTTGTTTGAAAGGACCTTATCCTGTACGTTCTTAGGAACTGGAGCGTACTTCTCAAAGAACATTGAGTAGTTACCACGTCCCTGTGTTCTAGAACGAAGGTCTGTAGCATATCCGAACATCTCAGCAAGAGGCACATGTGCTCTAACAATCTTGCCGCCGCCAAGGTCATCCATACCTTCAACCTGTCCACGACGAGAGTTAATGTCACCGATAACATCTCCCATGTACTCTTCAGGCATAGTAACCTCAACCTTCATAATAGGCTCAAGAAGAACAGGAGCACCCTTCTGCATAGCATCCTTGAACGCCATAGATCCAGCGATATGGAATGCCATTTCTGAAGAGTCAACTTCATGGTAAGATCCGTCGTAAACTGTTGCATGAACACCAACAACAGGATATCCACCAAGTGTACCAGCCTTCATAGCCTCTTCGATACCTTCGCTGATTGGCTGGATGAATTCCTTAGGAATAGCACCACCAACAACTTCGCTATCGAACTGGTAAAGATTGTCGCCGTTTGCATCCATAGGCTCGAAACGAACCTTACAGTGTCCGTACTGACCACGTCCACCTGACTGCTTAGCATACTTAGACTCGATGTCTACAGCCTTTGTAAGAGCTTCTCTATAAGCAACCTGAGGAGCACCTACGTTAGCCTCAACCTTGTACTCTCTAAGAAGTCTGTCAACGATGATATCAAGGTGAAGCTCACCCATACCAGCGATGATTGTCTGACCTGTCTCAGGGTTTGTATGAGCTCTGAATGTAGGATCTTCTTCAGCAAGCTTCATAAGAGCCTCATCAAGCTTCTGCTGACCAGCCTTAGTCTTAGGCTCAATAGCAAGCTCGATAACAGGATCAGGGAACTCCATAGACTCAAGGATTACAGGGTTCTTCTCATCACAGAGTGTATCACCAGTAGTTGTGTTCTTAAGACCAACAGCTGCTGCGATATCACCTGAATATACCTTATCAAGGTCTGTACGCTTATTAGCGTGCATCTGAAGGATACGTCCAAGACGTTCCTTGTTGTCCTTTGTACTGTTAAGTACATAAGAACCTGAATTTGCAGTACCTCTGTATACACGGAAGAATGCAAGCTTTCCTACGAATGGATCGCTGACAATCTTGAATGCAAGAGCTGCAAATGGGCCATCGTCAGTTGAAGCAACTTCAACTTCGTTACCATCAAGGTCTGTACCCTTACAAGCTGGGATATCAATTGGTGAAGGCATAAACTCGATGATAGCATCGATAAGCTTCTGGATACCTCTGTTTTTGTGAGCTGAACCACAGCAAACAGGGAATGCCTTACACTCGCAAGTAGCCTTACGAAGTGCTGCCTTAAGTTCGTCGATTGAAGGCTCTTCACCCTCAAGGTACTTCATCATAAGGTCTTCATCGAGGTCGCAGATCTTCTCTACGAGCTCCTGATGATAGAGCTCAGCATCGTCCTTGTACTCAGCTGGGATCTCACCGATTGTAACATCCTCGCCCTTATCATCATTGTAAATATAAGCCTGCATCTCAAAAAGATCGATGATTCCTGCGAACTGATCCTCAGCTCCGATAGGAATATAGATCATGATAGCATTCTTCTTAAGTCTGTTACGGATCTGCTCAACAGCTCCATAATAGTTTGCTCCGATGATATCCATCTTGTTGATGAATGCCATACGAGGAACATTAAATCCATCAGCCTGACGCCATACGTTCTCAGACTGTGGCTCAACGCCTTCCTTAGCACTGAATACACCTACAGCACCATCAAGTACTCTAAGTGATCTCTCAACCTCAACAGTGAAGTCAACGTGACCAGGTGTATCAATGATATTGATACGGTGCTCAAGAGCGCCTGGCTTAGCCTTACCGTTCTGCTGAAGTGTCCAGTGGCAAGTTGTAGCTGCAGATGTGATTGTGATACCTCTTTCCTGCTCCTGTTCCATCCAGTCCATGGTAGCAGTACCTTCGTAAGTCTCACCAATCTTATAGTTTACACCGGTATAGAAAAGAATACGCTCTGTAAGTGTAGTCTTACCAGCATCAATATGTGCCATGATACCGATGTTTCTGGTTCTCTCCAATGGGTATTGTCTATCAGCCAAAGGTTCTTCCTCCTAATTAAATCTAAACACACATCTCTACGCTGCAGATTAGAATCTGTAGTGTGAGAACGCCTTGTTTGCTTCTGCCATCTTGTGCATATCTTCCTTACGCTTTACAGCTGCACCAGTATTGTTGTATGCATCCATAATCTCTGAAGCAAGTCTATCTACCATAGTCTTCTCGCCTCTAGCGCGTGAGAAATTAACAAGCCAGCGAAGTGCAAGAGCCTGACGTCTGTCTGGTCTAACCTCGATAGGAACCTGGTATGTAGCACCACCGATACGTCTAGCCTTTACCTCGAGAGCAGGCATGATGTTGTTCATGGCTCCCTCGAATACTTCAAGAGCAGGCTTACCAGCCTTCTCCTCTACCTGCGCGAATGCTCCGTATACGATCTTCTGAGCTACGCCCTTCTTACCATCAAGCATAACTGTGTTAACAAGCTTAGTAACAACCTTGTTATCGTATAAAGGATCCGCTAATACGTCACGTTTTACAATATGTCCTTTACGCGGCACGGTTCTTCCCTCCTTTAGAATTGCAATGATTATAATAAAGTCACTGCTTACTATAAATCATCGGTACTCACTAATCTTAGTGTTCGTGCTGTTTTCTAACTTAGATAAAGAAATACTACCCATAAAAATGGGGTCTTACTTATAACTATGTTAAAAGAATCCAACACTTATAAAATTAGATGTTTAGTTAATAGATTACTTAGACGCCTTTGGTCTCTTAGCGCCATACTTGGAACGAGCCTGTTTTCTGTCGGCTACACCTGCTGTATCAAGAGTACCACGGATAATGTGATATCTTGTACCAGGTAAATCCTTAACTCTTCCGCCACGGATAAGAACAACGCTGTGCTCCTGAAGGTTGTGTCCCTCTCCAGGAATGTAGCTTGTTACCTCAATACCGTTAGAAAGACGTACTCTGGCGATCTTTCTCAGAGCTGAGTTAGGCTTCTTAGGGGTAGCTGTCTTAACAGCTGTACATACACCACGCTTCTGTGGAGAAGCTGTTGCAGTAGCCTTCTTGTGAAGAGAGTTGAATCCCTTCTGAAGTGCAGGAGCTGTAGACTTCTTAACAGATGTCTGACGACCCTTTCTAACTAACTGGTTAAATGTTGGCATTCCTTTTACCTCCTATTTTAATATATGCATAAGACAAAGGGGCAGAAATTCACCCCTTTGTCAATACACGCAATTATGAATTATAAATACTATGTTTTTGATTGTCAACTAAAATATTTCTTAACAATCACTCTTCATCATCAACAATGAGCTCTTCATCAAGATCTGCAGAAGCGTCGACTATCTCATCATCGAAGTCTCTTCTCTTTTTCTTGAGAATGAGTTTCTCAGGATCCTTAAAGTTCGCATCAGTATTAAGAGTTGTATTTCTGTATCTCTTCATACCTGTTCCTGCAGGAATCAGCTTACCAATGATAACGTTCTCTTTAAGTCCGATAAGTGGATCAACCTTACCCTTAATAGCTGCATCTGTAAGAACCTTTGTTGTCTCCTGGAAGGAAGCAGCTGAGAGGAATGAGTTAGTTGCAAGAGCTGCCTTGGTAATACCAAGGATTACCTGCTTACCTTCAGCTGGCTTCTTGCCCTCTGAAATAAGTGCTTCGTTGCTATCCTCAAAATCAAGGACATCTACAAGAGTTCCTGGAAGGAATTCTGTATCACCACTCTCATCTATTCTTACCTTCTTGAGCATCTGACGAACGATAACCTCGATATGCTTATCGCAAATATCAACACCCTGAAGTCGGTAAACTCTCTGTACTTCTCTTAAGAGATAATCCTGAACTGCACGGATTCCCTTAATCTTAAGAAGATCGTGTGGGTTAACTGAACCCTCTGTAAGCTCATCACCAGCTTCAATTGTGATTCCATCCTGAACCTTGATTCTTGATCCATAAGGAATCAGATAAGCTTTTGACTCGCCTGTTTCATCGTTAGTAACGATAACTTCACGCTTCTTCTTGGTATCTCTGATCTCAACCTTACCGTCAAGCTCTGAGATGATTGCAAGTCCCTTAGGTTTTCTAGCTTCGAAAAGCTCTTCTACTCTAGGAAGACCCTGTGTAATATCGCCACCGGCAACACCACCAGTATGGAATGTTCTCATAGTAAGCTGTGTACCAGGCTCACCGATAGACTGAGCAGCGATGATACCAACTGCCTCACCTACCTGAACAGCCTCACCAGTTGCCATGTTAGCACCGTAACACTTAGCACAGATACCGTTATGTGAACGGCAAGTAAGGATTGTACGGATCTTAACTGCCTCTACTGGCTGTCCCTTTGAGTTAACACCTACTGAAAGGATCTTAGCTGCACGAGATGGTGTGATCATGTGATTCTTCTTAACGATCACGTTACCATCTTTATCTTTAATAGTTTCGCAAGAATATCTTCCTGTGATTCTATCCTTTAATGGCTCAATTGTTTCCTTACCATCCATGAATGCCTTAACTGTCATTCCAGGAATAACTTCCTTATCTGCGCAGCAATCTACATCACGAATGATAAGTTCCTGTGATACGTCAACCATTCGACGTGTCAGGTATCCTGAATCGGCTGTTCTAAGAGCTGTATCTGACAGACCCTTACGAGCTCCATGAGCTGACATGAAGTACTCCAGAACGTCAAGACCTTCACGGAAGTTTGACTTGATAGGAAGTTCGATTGTACGACCTGTTGTATCAGCCATAAGTCCACGCATACCAGCCAGCTGCTTGATCTGCTGGTTAGATCCACGAGCACCAGAGTCAGCCATCATGTAAATGTTATTGTACTTATCAAGACCAGCAAGAAGCTCTTCAGTAAGCTTTTTATCTGTCTCCATCCAAGTATCAACAACAGCACGATAACGCTCTTCATCTGTAATAAGACCACGACGATAGTTAACAGCAATTCTGTCAACTGTAGCCTGTGCTTCATCAAGCATTGCCTGCTTCTGCTTAGGCACTGTCATATCTGCAATTGAAACAGTCATGGCAGCACGTGTTGAATAGTGATAACCTGTATCCTTGATCTTATCAAGTACTTCAGCAGTAGCAAATGTACCGTGAGTATTGATAATAGCTGTAATGATCTGCTTGAGCTGCTTCTTACCAACCATGAAGTCTACTTCAAGTTTGAAGAAGTTCTCTGGATCTGATCTGTCAACAAAACCAAGGTCCTGAGGAATAAGTTCGTTAAAGAGGAATCTACCAAGAGTTGACTCTACAATACCTGTACGATCAACACCCTCAGCGTCCTTCTTGTGAATTCTGATCTTAACTCTTGACTGAAGTGTAATGTAGTCATTCTCATAAGCAAGTATAGCTTCATCTACATTCTTAAATGCTTTACCCTCTCCAAGAGCACCAGGTCTTTCCTGTGTAAGATAGTAAATACCAAGTACCATATCCTGTGTAGGAACGTTTACTGGGCCACCGTCTGAAGGCTTAAGGATATTGTTAGGTGAGAGCATAAGGAATCTGCACTCTGCCTGAGCTTCTACTGACAATGGAAGATGTACAGCCATCTGGTCACCATCGAAGTCGGCGTTGAAAGGTGTACATACAAGTGGATGAAGCTTAATAGCCTTACCTTCTACAAGAATAGGCTCAAATGCCTGGATACCAAGTCTGTGAAGTGTGGGGGCACGGTTCAGCATAACAGGATGCTCTTTGATAACATCCTCAAGTACATCCCAAACCTGCTCATCAAGACGCTCAACAAGCTTCTTGGCATTCTTAATATTCTGAGAAATTCCTCTTGAAACCAGTTCCTTCATAACGAATGGCTTGAATAATTCGATAGCCATTTCCTTAGGAAGACCACACTGGTAAATCTTAAGTTCTGGTCCTACTACGATAACTGAACGTCCTGAGTAGTCTACACGCTTACCAAGAAGGTTCTGACGGAAACGTCCTGACTTACCCTTAAGCATATCAGAGAGAGACTTGAGTGCTCTGTTACCAGGGCCAGTTACAGGTCTTCCTCTTCTGCCGTTATCGATAAGGGCATCTACAGCCTCCTGGAGCATTCTCTTCTCGTTGCGGACGATAATATCAGGCGCACCGAGATCAAGAAGTCTCTTAAGTCTGTTATTTCTGTTGATAATTCTTCTATAAAGATCATTAAGATCTGATGTAGCAAAACGTCCACCATCAAGCTGTACCATAGGACGAAGATCTGGTGGAATTACAGGAATGCAATCCATGATCATCCATGAAGGATCATTTCCAGACTCTCTGAATGCTTCTACAACTTCAAGTCTCTTGATGATTCTTGCTCTCTTCTGTCCGCTTGATGTATCAAGACCTTCCTTGAGTTCTGTATATTCTTTCTCAAGGTCGATAGCAAGAAGGAGCTCTTTGATAGACTCAGCGCCCATTCCGGCACGGAATTTACCGCCCCATTCTTCTCTTGCGTCCTGATACTCTTTCTCTGAAAGAACCTGCTTGTACTCAAGAGTTGTCTCCCCTGGATCAAGTACTATATATGATGCGAAGTAAAGAACTTTCTCAAGTACACGAGGTGAAAGGTCAAGAATAAGGCCCATTCTGCTAGGTATTCCCTTGAAATACCAAATATGTGATACAGGAGCTGCAAGCTCGATATATCCCATTCTCTCACGACGTACGCTGCTCTTTGTGATCTCAACGCCACAACGATCGCAGACAACGCCCTTATATCTAATCTTTTTGTACTTACCGCAGTGACATTCCCAGTCCTTGGTAGGTCCAAATATCTTCTCACAGAACAAACCATCTCTTTCAGGCTTAAGTGTTCTGTAGTTGATTGTCTCTGGCTTTGTTACCTCACCACTATGTGGGTCATTGTCATTTCTATGAGCCCAGCTTCTGATTTTTTCAGGTGATGCAAGTCCTATCTTGATAGAATCAAATGTCATTGGCTGATAAACCTGCTGAAGGCTGCTGCCTCTGCCACTTGAAGCTTCATTTATTGCTTTATTCATTGTTGAATCAGACATTCGTAACCTCTTTTCTATATGTTATCGTGAGTTTAAGTTACAGCAATCTGCCTGACTGACCATAAGGCCAGTCAAACAGTTTATTTCTGATTACTCATCATCAGATGAACCGAAATCGTCCTCAAATGACTCTTCAAAATCATCTGCTTCTTCTGCTTCTGCTACAAGCTCGCCACTTTCATCGAAGTGCTGCTTGGAGTAGCCATTAGCCTCAAAAGATTCCTGGCTGTAATCACGTGATGAATTATCGCCTTCCATCTCGAAGCGATAATCAGAATCAGTGTAATCAACGCTCTCCTTGATTTCAACCTCAGTGTTATCTTCGCGAAGAACCTTGATATCAAGACCAAGAGACTGAAGTTCTTTAAGAAGAACCTTGAATGATTCTGGAACGCCAGGTTCAGGAATGTTATCACCCTTAATAATTGCCTCGTAGGTCTTAACACGTCCTACAACATCATCAGACTTAACTGTAAGAATTTCCTGAAGTGTGTAAGCTGCGCCATAAGCCTCGAGAGCCCAAACTTCCATTTCTCCGAAACGCTGTCCACCGAACTGAGCTTTACCACCCAGAGGCTGCTGTGTAACAAGAGAGTAAGGACCAGTTGAACGAGCATGGATCTTATCGTCAACCAAGTGATGGAGCTTCAGGTAATGCATGTGTCCAATAGTTGTTGGGCTATCAAACTTCTGACCTGTTCTACCATCACGGAGCTGTACCTTACCGTCTGATCTGATAGGAACACCTTTCCAGAGTTCTCTATGATCTCTGTTCTCGTACAGATATTCCATGATCTCAGGATGTACAAGATCTTTATACTTAGCCTCGAACTCATCCCATGTGCTATTTACATAGTCATTAGCAAGTTCAAGTGTATCCTGAATATCTATCTCGTTTGCGCCATCAAAGATTGGTGTTGCAATGTTAAATCCAAGTGCCTTAGCAGCAAGAGAAAGGTGAATCTCCAGGACCTGTCCGATATTCATACGGGAAGGAACGCCCAGAGGGTTCAGCACGATATCAAGTGGTCTACCATTTGGAAGATATGGCATATCCTCAATAGGAAGTACACGTGATACGACACCCTTGTTACCATGACGACCAGCCATCTTATCACCTACAGAAATCTTTCTCTTCTGTGCGATATAGATACGAACAGCCTGATTAACACCAGGTGAAAGCTCATCGCCGTTATCTCTTGTAAATACCTTGGCATCAACAACGATACCATATTCTCCGTGAGGAACCTTAAGAGATGTATCTCTAACTTCTCTTGCCTTCTCACCGAAGATTGCTCTAAGGAGTCTCTCCTCAGCTGTAAGCTCTGTCTCTCCCTTAGGTGTAACCTTACCAACAAGGATATCACCTGCACGAACCTCAGCACCGATACGGATGATTCCGCGGTCATCGAGATCCTTGAGAGCATCATCACCTACACCAGGAACATCACGAGTGATTTCTTCTGGTCCAAGCTTTGTCTCACGAGCTTCTGCCTCATACTCCTCGATATGTACAGATGTATAAACATCATCACGTACAAGTCTCTCTGAAAGAAGAACAGCATCCTCGTAGTTATAACCTTCCCATGTCATGAAACCGATAAGAGGGTTCTTACCAAGACCAAGTTCTCCCTGCGATGTAGAAGGACCATCTGCGATAACCTGACCAGCTTCTACATGATCCCCTTTAAATACAATAGGTCTCTGATTGTAGCAGTTACTCTGGTTAGATCTCTGGAACTTAATAAGATGGAACTCTTCCTTCTCACCATCATCATATGTCATCTGGATAAGCTTACTATCAACGAAGTCGATAGTACCAGCTTTTCTAGCTACTACGCATACACCTGAGTCAACTGCAGCCTTTCTCTCCATACCAGTACCAACTGCAGGAGCTTCTGTCATAAGAAGAGGCACCGCCTGACGCTGCATGTTTGATCCCATGAGGGCTCGGTTAGCATCGTCGTTCTCAAGGAATGGAATAAGTGCTGTAGCAACTGAGAATACCATTCTAGGTGATACGTCCATGTACTCAACTGCAGTCTTAGGATACTCGGATGTTTCCTCTCTGTAACGACCAGAAACAGTCTTCTTAACGAAATGGCCTTCCTCATCAAGTGGAGTATTAGCCTGAGCTACATGGTAATTATCTTCCTCGTCCGCTGTAAGGTACTCAACCTCATCAGTAACGCGTGGATTCTCTGGATCTGTTCTATCAACAACACGATATGGAGCCTCAATGAAACCATACTCATTAACTCTTGCATAGCTTGCAAGTGAGTTGATAAGTCCGATGTTAGGACCTTCAGGTGTCTCGATAGGGCACATACGTCCATAGTGTGTATAGTGTACGTCTCGAACCTCGAATCCGGCTCTATCTCTTGAAAGACCGCCAGGACCAAGAGCTGAAAGACGTCTCTTGTGAGTGATCTCACTAAGAGGGTTGTTCTGATCCATGAACTGTGACAACTGTGAAGATCCGAAGAACTCCTTAACAGCTGCCTGTACAGGTTTAATATTGATAAGTGTCTGAGGAGAAACCTCTTCTGTATCGTGTGTTGTCATTCTCTCACGAACAACTCTCTCAAGTCTTGAAAGACCAATGCGATACTGGTTCTGAAGAAGTTCGCCTACGCAACGAATACGTCTGTTGCCCAAGTGGTCGATATCATCATCGTTACCAATGCCATACTCAAGATGGATATTGTAGTTAATAGAAGCAATGATATCTTCCTTGGTAATGTGCTTAGGAATAAGCTCATGAACACGTTTCTTGATAGTTTCAGCAAGACCTTCTGGATCATTCTTGACTGTGTACTCATCAAGGATTTCCTTAAGTACTGGATAATAAACGTTCTCATTAATTCCAAGCTCAGCAGGATCACACTCAATAAAGTGTGTGATATCTACCATCATATTAGAAAGAACCTTAACATTTCTCTCTTCTTCCTGAAGAATAACATAAGGAATAGCGCAGTTCTGAATCTCTGTAGCGAGAGCGCGGTCAACCTTAGTACCAGCAGATGCGATCATCTCGCCAGTAGTCTCATCAACTACATCCTCAGCAAGAACATGTCCATTGATACGGTTCTTGAAATGAAGTTTCTTATTAAATTTATATCTACCAACCTTAGCAAGGTCATATCTTCTAGGGTCAAAGAACATAGCGTTGATAAGAGACTCTGCACTCTCAACACTAAGTGGCTCACCAGGACGGATCTTTCTGTAGAGTTCAAGAAGACCACTCTGATAATCCGTAGAAGAATCCTTGGAAAAACTTCCCTGGATCTTAGGCTCATCACCAAAGAGTTCAAGAATCTCCTCATTTGTACCTATACCAAGAGCTCTGATAAGGACAGTAACAGGAACCTTTCTGGTTCTGTCTACTCTTGCATAGAATACATCATTAGGATCAGTCTCGTACTCAAGCCATGCACCTCTGTTAGGAATAACAGTGCACGCCATAAGCTGCTTACCGATCTTATCGTATGAAATATCATAATAAATACCGGGTGAACGAACTAACTGGCTGACGATAACTCTTTCTGCTCCATTGATAACGAATGTACCAGTGGCTGTCATAAGAGGAAGATCGCCCATGAAAATCTCATGTTCAGTGATCTCATCCTTCTCCTTATTATGGAGACGAACCTTAACTTTTAAAGGTGCAGCAAATGTTGCATCTCTCTCCTTGCATTTCTCAATCGTGTTCTTATTTTTGTCAATCTCATCCTCGCAAAGTTTGAAATCAACAAATTCCAGACTGAGCTTGCCACTGTAGTCCTCAATAGGAGAGATATCGTCAAAGACTTCCTTCAAGCCTTCGTCAAGAAACCACTGATATGAATTCTTCTGTACTTCAATCAGGTTTGGCATCTCCAGGACTTCCTTCTGACGCTGGAAACTCATACGAATGCTTTTACCAGAACCAGTAGGATGTAATCTGTTTTTTTCCATTGACATTCACCCCGTTCTAAATTTTATTTTTTTGCGATGAAATGGGGATTTTGGAGTACTTTTAAAAAAGTGCGCAAAAAGGCCCACCACACCACAATAGTGCACCCTATATCCTATCATCAATTTTTCTGGGTGTCAAGTTTTTTTGTAAAGATAAATAAAAAAAGGCCAAGATGTAAGTAAACCTACATCTTGGCTTTTCTTATTTATCTGCTTATCTTTGAAGAAAACAAGATTACTTAAGAGTAACCTTTGCACCCTCAGCCTCAAGCTTAGCCTTGATATCATCAGCCTCAGCCTTAGCTGCGTTCTCCTTAACCATCTTAGGAGCTCCATCAACGAGATCCTTTGCTTCCTTAAGTCCAAGACCTGTAAGCTCACGAACAACCTTGATAACCTTAACCTTGTTAGGACCAACCTCTGTAAGCTCTACGTTGAACTCAGTCTTCTCTTCACCAGCTGCTGCTGCGCCAGCACCTGCTGCTGCAACTACAACGCCTGCTGCTGCAGATACGCCGAACTCTTCCTCACAAGCCTTTACAAGATCATTTAACTCAAGAACAGTAAGCTCTTTGATAGCATCGATAAATTCTGCTGTTGTTAACTTTGCCATTATTATATACCTCCATATAGTATAATTTCTAAATTTGTTGTGTTGTTATTACTAATAATTCTGTACAGATTACTCTGCTGCAGGTGCTTCTGCAGGAGCCTCTTCTGTAGCTGGAGCCTCTGCCTCAGCAGGAGCTGCCTCGCCGTCCTTCTCTGCGATCTGATTGATAACGCGAGCGAAGTTTGCGATAGGTGACTGCATAGAGCCAAGCAATCTTGAAAGAAGTACATCCTTTGCAGGGATTGTAGCAATGTCTGTCATTGCTGTAGCGTCATAGAACTTTCCTTCAATAACACCACCCTTAATCTCAAGAGCCTTAGCCTTCTTTGCAAACTCATAGAGAACACGAGCTGGAGCTGCTGGATCTGTCTCAGATACAGCCATAGCGCTAGGACCGTTTAAAAGGTCTGAAAGCTGCTCGAAATCTGTTCCCTTGAATGCGAAGTTCATCATCGTATTCTTGTAAACCTTATATGTTACGCCTTCTTCACGAAGTTTCTTACGAAGCTCAGTATCCTGTGCTACAGTAAGTCCGCGGTGATCTACAAGTACGACTGCCTGAGCATCCTTAATCTTCTCTGAGATCTCAGCTACTACAGGCTGTTTAAGTTCAACCTTTGCCATCTTTTTTACCTCCTTATAGAATATACCGCCGAAAAAAAACCTCTCGAAGACATCGAGAGGTAAAAAAGTCTAATCAAACTTTTCCTCGGCAGGCGATCACTCATTATGTTCCTCATAAAGGAACACCTGCTGTCTTCGGCACATCATCTGAATGGTTATCTCAGACGACCTTGTATAAATTAGCACATTATTTTTTTATTGTCAACTTATTTTTCAACCTTCTATCAAAATTCCGTTTTCATCAAATACATATTTGTGATGCCATCTGATCATTTCTCCAGTCACCATCTTGCCTTCGCTGTTGAAGAAATATGTATTTCCATCAATAGTAACAAAGTCGCTGACTACAAGTTTACCTGTATTTTTGAAGAAATATGTGCTTCCATCGATAGTAGTCATTCCTGTATTCATTTTGCCTTCATCACTAAAGTGATATCTGGCGCTCCACTTATCTTTCCAGCCTGTTACCATCCTGCCTTCGCTGTCGGCATAATATCTGTCTCCATCAATGTCAACAAAGTCCTGCTTTATCAACGAACCATTATTTTTAAAGAAATAAGTTACGCCATCAATTGTCTGCTTGCCTGTTGCGACTGTTCCATCTGGAAATACATATGTTGTCTTGCCCCACTTTGTGCTCCATGTACCTGTCTCCTGAACTGGCTCAGGATCCACAGGTTCTGGGTCACTACCTGGCTCTTCGATTACTGGTTCATTCACTTCCTCGGAAGATGCTTCTCCCGCTGCCTCACTGGAGCTTTCTGATGCAGACTCCTGGCTTGATGCCTCGCCTGCAGCTTCGCTTGACTGCTCCGCAGCTGCTTCACTTGAAGCCTCGTTTGATGCATCACTTCCTGGCTCATCAGTAGATGGTTCCTCTACCTGGGACTGGCCTTTTGTTACATACTCCATGTAAAAGAGATTTTCTGTATCCTTCTTGGTAAGTTCATGAGCACCTTCTTTTATATCAAGAGTCATAACATTAGATGTCTCTTTTACCGCATCACCATCAAGCTTTATAGAAGAATCCTTGTCGCCAAATACAAGTGTAAGCTGTCCCTCTGAAGCAGCTGTAAACTTAATGCTTGTCTTCGACTCAATCTTAAGACACTGTGTAAGCTTCTTATCATTGTATATAACTGTCCCTTTATCTGTAGAAAGATTTCCTACTATGCTAAAGAAATCGCTAACCTTGCCCTGTGCAGTGAAATTATGAACATAGCTTGTTGCTTCCGCAGGAGTCTCTGGCTCTTTTTCTGTGCTGGAGCTCTCAGATGCAGCCTCGCTTGAGCTTTCGCCTGCTGACTCAGAAGAAGCCTCTGCTCCGCTATCACTTGATGATTCGCCTGCAGCCTCTGATGAGCCTTCACTTGAGCTATCTGATGCCCCTTCACTTGGTGAATCCACTGAACCACCGCCAACTGCTACAAGGCTTGTCTCATAAGAATTAAGAGCAGCCTTAAGTTCACGGTTCACTCCATAGTCTGTATCATCAACTGCATCGTTGAAATCCCACTTAAAGTCACCACCATTTTCTCTACCAGCCATGGCCTGTACTTTTTCTTTTGCCACCTCTGGAGCATCAGCAGAATAAGAATACATAATAGCTGATGTATCAAAGTTGTTGTAGCTTGTGCCACCCTTATACGAAACCACCTCGGAAGGAACCTGCTGCTCAGCTGCTAATACCTCATAAGCATCAAACTCTTTTGCATTTTCCTGGTAAGTTACGTAGGACTGAGCACCCTCGATATAGTTGTTAAAAGACTTAATGATTCCACCATTTTCACTTGAGAAGGTACCATAGTCTTCATTTCTCTTAAGAGTATCCCAGTTCTCGATAACATCTGATCCCTGCTCTGAAATAAGCATTGGGAACTTGCAGTTTCTATAATAGTTGCCCTCTACAAATGCAGAAGCCCCCATAGTTACGCCAACACCATACTTGGCATTGCCATCATAGTAGTTGTTGTAAATATGTACGCTGCATGTTCTGATACGTGGGTGTCTGGAATCTGAGTGATCATACCAGTTGTGATGATATGTGATGTAGTTCTCAGTAGACTCAGACTTCATTCCCTGAAGGTTACTCTTACCTGTGTCATAGAAATGGTTATAGGAATGAGTTACAAAAGTAGACTTCTTGGTATCAAGTGCTCCATCGCCCTTGGCCTGGTCAGCATCTCCACCAGCATAGCCATAGAAAAAGTCACAGTTGTGAACCCAGATATGATCATCACTCTGCTGAAGCCCCAGGTCATCCCCTTCGTTACTATCGCAGTTCATAAAACCAAGGTTTCTCACTTCTACATTGGAAGCGTTCTTGATTCTGAGTCCCCATCCATCTGCTGTTGCATCTTCTCCGACACCCTCAAAGGTAATGCCGCAAGAAAGCCTCTTGGAATCTCCAGAGCCGCTAATGCAGATATCTCCGCCTTCCATTGTGTCAAAGTCTGTGATCTGTCCTACAAATCTAACATCAAGAGGACGCTTGTCATATCCTTTTTTGTATAAGTTAAGAATATTCTGAAGGCCAGTAGCGCTTGTAGTTGCACCTTTTGCGTTTGTCACAACATCAAGTGACACGCTATCTTTTGTGTCTTTGGTAATATAAAGAACTACTGCATCTGACCTAAGAGTTCCGTCAGCGTTATATGCACCGTTTGATGTTCCATTGACAAAGCCAAAGCCTGATCTGTCATGGTTCTGTACATATACAGTCTGGGAAAAAGAACTAGCCCCTGCCTGTTCCTTGCCGTTTTCCACAGGAACTACCTTAAATGAATAATTACCAGAAGAAAGTCCCAGCGCATCAGCTCTATAGTACTGCTGCCCTGAGCCATTAGAATATACGCGGATAAGCTCATCATCAAGAAGCGCCTCTCCGTTCTCACCTGTTACATAAACTTTGTAGCCATCTGCTCCCTCAGATGCGCTCCATGTCACATAGGCTGATTCCAGCCATCCTCCTGCGCTTGTTACAGCTGGAGCATTTACTGCTGCTGATGCCTCAAGCCCAGTTCCTGCAAATACTGACGAAGCGCATAATACCCCCGCTACAGCCAGACATAGCCTTGCCTTATACTGTTTCCCCAACATTTCTACCTCCCAACAATACTTTTAAGATTTTTTAGTTGAAACAAGCCCCGTGTCCCCCCACAGAGCCCGTTTCGTTCATGCCTCTTAATCATAATGTTTGAGGCTTGGAGATTCAATATTTTTATGTAAGCGGTTACAGAGAATTTTTGCGCGGATTTTTGTTTATATTTGCCAATTGAATTTTGGAAGAGATTACATTGTGATTAACTATTTTTTCCACACAGAAGCTCCTTATATTTGCCTAGATCATTTTTGTAAACAGGTCTTGTATAACTACCACAATTATCATTTAAAAGATCACTGACCGCCTTTTTTAATTCATCCGCCGAATCAATATACCTGATATAGTCGCAATCCCCTATGGTATCATAGGCTTCCCTGACCTTGTGATGGTTGTTGCCAAGAACTATACAAGGAGTCTTGGTAATAAGTGAGAACATCATTCCATGCAGCCTGTCAGTTACAACAAGCCTAGCCCTGCTAAAGAGTCCTAATTTAGCAAGTAAGATTCTCTCCCTGTCTTCATCTTTTATCACATAATTAGTGCAGGTATCAGAAACTTTCACATCCTGCCCCCATTCTCTGCACTCTTTTTCTATTTGCATTTTCTCTTCCAGAGACAGCTTTCCTTCCTTGTCAGATCTAAGGCAGAGAAGAATTCCTTCTCTCTCATTATTCTGATCAGGAAGATTCAGTGTTGTTACCACATCTCTCATGAGGCAGACATCGGTTTTAAAATACTGTTTGAATAATCCGTATGACTTCTTATCCCGAGCTAAAATAGTCAGATTGCTGCATTTTTCTATAGTCTTCCTATCAAGCTCAATTTCTTTATTGCCTTTTTCATCATCAGTATAAAAAACTGTCTGAGGCATTATAACAATCCTATTATCACGAAACCTCTTTAATACCTTTCTTCTAAAGACCTGTGCAAAATCATACAGATTTCCAAAATTTCCGCCGCCCTGGCAAACAATAACATCATCCTTGCCTATGCACCTTTTAAGGGCAGAAAATGCCTTATTGAATTGCCAACCAGGAACCACATATATTTGTGCTGAATCATCATCTGCAAAAATCTGACTCAAAAGCTTTTTAGTAGTATAAGCAATTGCATGATCCCCCAAATTGTCAAAGCAAGGAAGTTCGAAATAAACTACCCTCCTGCTCTTTCCTGCTTTTAGTTCAAAATCATAGAATGCAGTTAATAGCCAGATATGATGTCTTACTTTTGCTATCTTTTTATTTATCTTCAAAACTGGCTTTTTTACCTTTTCATAGAACTTAAAGTAATCAGGTGACTTTAAATATACGTCGATCAGTTTTTTGTCTTTGTCTGAAATATACGCATTTTCCCTAAATGAATTCAAATGCCCTTGTATATACTTCTGAGTTTCAATAGCATCTTCAAATTCACCAGCCTGGTAAGCGCTCTTAATATCAGAGAACAGATATGGCAAAAGAGCTGCCATCGCCCTTTCATACAGGTCAACATAGCCTTTTTGCTTGAAGTATTCAGCTCTCTCCTCCTGTCCAAGGCAGGATGCGTGGCATCCCTTATGCCAGCTGACTGTAGAATTGTTAAAAGAGATGCTGTCATCCCTTACAAGATAGTAATACAGATACTCTGGAATCTTGATTATCTTGTCAGCCTTATCAAACAGATAATAGGTAGTTGCAATATCCTCATAGTTTCTGCCATCTGGATATCTTACTCCTTCAAAAAGTTCAGCCCTATATAGCTTTCCCCAGGCATAACTCTTAATCTCTTTATCTGCAACAAGCCTATCCAGAGCTGTCATTTTATCCATTACGATCACCTCATCATGGATTTCATCCACAATGGATAACTTGTCATTCTTTTGAAGATAATAAGAACTGATAACTATATCAGCCAAATTCTCCTCAGCCGCAGCAAGCATCTTTTCAACCATAGTGCTATGAATATAATCATCACTGTCAACACAAAGGATCCAGTCTCCCTTGGCCACATCAAGAGCTGCATTTCTGGCACTGGAAAGGCCTCCGTTTTCTTTGTGGATAACTTCTATTCTGGAATCCATACTGGCATAATCATCGCAAATCCTGCTACATTCATCAGGAGATCCGTCATCCACAAGAATGATTTCAAGATTTCTGTAGCTCTGATTCAAAATAGAATCCACGCATTTATTCAAATATTTCTCAACCTTGTACACAGGTACAATAACAGTAACCAAATCACTCATATACTATATAACCTTATCTGACAAGCTTTTCCCTGATCTTTTTAATGATGTTCTGGGCGCCTTCTGTCTTAAAATAAATGCCCATAAAGATCAGAAAACTCAGAGCACCAACTATTACTCCCTTAACACCAAACGACACCCAGCCTGTAACTTTCATTCCAGAGACTATAAAACCTATTGAAACAATTGCCACCAGACACAAGAGCACATTCGTTAGTATCTGGAAGTAATATTTTCCTGCAGTTCTGTCAAAGTATTCCTTGTAAAGAAGCCTTGGCTCATACCAGCAATAAGTTGTCAGCCTTGAAATTGCCGAAGCAAAAATGACACCCGCAATTCCAATAATCTTACCCAGGATTATAGAAAGTACAATATTCTCTATAGTTGCCACCAGCATAATATACTTAGTTTTTCTGTATAATCCTGTAGCGTCTCTATAAAGCCAGAGCGGCTGCAGAGCACAGGAAAAGTAAGCATTCACAGTAACTGCAATTACTACAATAAAGGGCAGGGCATATTCTTTTCCATAAACTATCCCAACAAAGTCATCTGCCAGCAGACAGTAGCAACTAGTGATAACACCGCACAAAATAAGGCTCACTGACTGTATAGATTGAAAAACTTTGTACTTCTTGTCAGCATTTTCCTTGGCTATGACATTGCCTATGCTAGCTGTCATAGATGAAAAAAGAATCTGTTCCATCAAAAGAAGCTTCTGACTAAGGTTAAGATAATTGGAATAAAGTCCAACCGCAGCAGTGCTGATAACTGCAGATATGATAATGTTATCTGTAGCGCTGAAAACAGTTGTTGAGAGTTTGTAGATAAACACTGACTTCATGTTCTCTACAATCCTGCCCCTCAGGTTCTTGTCAGACACATATTTGCCCCTGAGATCTTTAATATAGGGGTATTCCTTCTCTGCCTTTTTAGAAGCAATGAGGTTATTGAGAATTCCCATTGCTGTTGCTACTGACAGATACAAAATGTAGCTTTTAAACACTACCAACATCAGGAGCTGGAGGCACACCCTTGAGATGTTCATGATCATCCTGATCAATACCACCTTATAATCCTTCTGATCAGCAGTTAAAAGAGTTGTCTTATAAACAAACAGATAGGAAGTAGCTACTCTGGCAAGTGAAAAGAGATAGTAAACCTCTAGAAGTGGTATATCCTGCTCTGTCTTGACGATCAACCTCAAAAAAGGAATAACCGCTAATCCAATAAGCAGCACCGCCATGGCTATGATATTGTAAATACGCTTATAAAAGGCCACCAGGGCCGCGATAGCATCCTTGTCATCATCTGCCAAAGGCTTATAAAAGCTATAAGCCATGGCTGTTGAAAAACCAAGATCCGCCATAGATAAAAGAGTTAATACATCGCCAAAGATACCATTAAGGCCCAGAAACTCAACCCCAATAGTCCGCAAGAATACGACTCTTGAAACAAAGCCAAGAATCATTGTAACAAACTGATATGTAAAACCCATAATAGCATTCTGGGCTGTCCTTTTTGATCTGCTTACTGCCATTAAATCCCCTTAAAACTCATTTCACGTGAATTGTCTGAGCACTCTTATCAAACAAATCCTCACAATCATCATCCTCTGCTCTTTGGAAGGATATTGTAAACGTCCTGTATTTGGATAAAACTATATAAACAGTCTGATGAATTGTTTCTTCTCCCCCAGGCTGAAAGCTTGAAACTATGCGATAGCCTGGATACCCGTCAATAGTTATATTTTCAAAAGAGCTGACATTAAAGCCTACATTCTGCCCAAATTCCTGGTCATAGGCAAGCTTCATCTGCTCCTGATAGATTTCTTTAGTAAGATTTCTGGACGAATCAATGATCTGTCTGACCCCAGATTCTTCAAGTTCCTTTTTCTGTCTATTGGTCAAAACCTTATCCGCCCCATTGTCATAACAGCTATATTTTATTGTAGAAGATTCCATTGGAGCATTGCGGTTCACAAAAAGACCAGTCTCTCCTCCAGGAATAAATTCAGGTGGAATAATAAAAGAACAATCTACAGCACTTTTAAGCTCATCTGCAGCATGAGCATCTATTACATCAAGCCTTGAAACTGTAGCAATAATTATAAGTTGTAGCGAAAGAACAAGCCCCAACATAGTCTTTATCTTGCCAAACATAAATCCCCCATAGGCAAAAAAACATTTTTTCTGAATAGGCACAATGCCTGAGCATTGTGCCTAATAAATGATCAAAAACTTATCTAAGTAACTAATTAAGCCTCATAGCTATCAATGAGTTCAAGAGAATGCTCTGCATTGAGCTTCTTGCACATTGCTACAAAAGCATCAAGAGGCACATTCTGAACCTGCTTGTTAGATCCACGAACATTGATAGATACAGTTCTCTCAGCAGCTTCCTTGTCGCCGATTACAAGAATGTATGGATCCTTGTAGTTCTTGTACTTCTTGATTTTCTCCTTCATGTTGTTGTCTGAGTAGTCAGTCTCAACACGAACTCCAGCATCCATAAGAGCCTTCTCAACTTCCTTGGCATATTCATTATGCTCAAGACGGATAGGTACGATACCTACCTGATATGGGCTGAGCCAGAATGGGAATACACCCTTGAAGTTCTCGATAATGATACCGATAAATCTCTCAAGTGATCCGTAAATTGCTCTGTGAATAACAACAGGCATCTGCATGCTGCCATCCTGAGCCTGATATGTAAGGCCGAAGTTGTGAGGAAGCTGGAAGTCAAGCTGTACAGTTCCACACTGCCACTCTCTTCCAAGGGCATCCTTGATCTGAAGGTCGATCTTAGGGCCATAGAAAGCTCCATCACCTTCGTTGATCTCATATCCGCCTTCTCCATACTTCTCATCAAGGATTTCCTTAAGAGCTGCCTCAGCTCTGTTCCAAACCTCAATGTCTCCCATGAAGTCTTCTGGTCTTGTTGAAAGTTCTGCTCTATATGTTACACCGAATGTTGAATAGATCTCATCAGCGATTGCAATAACATCTGCAATCTCTTCCTTGATCTGAGACTCCATTACGAATGTATGGTCATCGTCCTGTCTGAACTCCTGAACACGGAAAAGTCCGTTCATCTGTCCTGACTTCTCCTTACGGTGAAGTACATCATACTCACTGTAACGGATAGGAAGTTCCTTGTAAGAGTGGTTAGTTCTCTTATATGTCATCATGGCATTAGGGCAGTTCATTGGCTTAGCAGCCATAGTGTCATTCTGCTCACGATTGTAGATTACAGAACCAGCCTGAATCTTGATATTCTTGGGCTCTTCTGTAGGATCATTGTTGTTCTCAAGAATTCCTGGAATCTCAGCATCAGCCTTGAGCCATCCTGAAACACCTGGAACCATGAACATGTTGTTTACGTAGTGAGCCCAGTGTCCACTGATAAGCCAGAGCTTCTTGTTATTAACAAGAGGAGCGGCAATCTCTGTATAACCGTGTCTCTCCTGGATCTCTCTTGAGTATTTAAGAAGTGCCTGATACATCTTCCATCCTCTTGGAAGCCAGTATGGCATACCAGGAGCTGTCTCATCGAACATGAACAGGTCAAGTTCAGGACCAATCTTCTTGTGGTCTCTCTCCATAGCCTCCTGGATCATCTTGATGTGCTTTTTAAGATCATCCTTGCTTGGGAAAGCATAGAGATATATTCTGGAAAGCTGATCTCTCTTCTCATCACCTCTCCAATATGCACCAGAAACTGACTTAACCTGGTATGAAACATTCATAAGTTCCTGAGAGTTATCTACGTGAGGTCCGCGGCAAAGGTCCACATAATCCTCACCTGTATAATAAACTGTGATTACCTCATCCTCTGGAAGATCATTAATAAGCTCTGTCTTAAACTTCTGGTCCTTGAACATTTCAAGTGCTTCCGACTTTGAAACCTCTTTACGTGTCCAATCCTCTCTTCTCTTAATGATCTCACGCATCTTATCCTCGATGGTCTTGAAATCATCCTGAGTAACAGCCTTAGGAAGTACGAAATCATAGTAGCAACCATCCTCAATCTGAGGTCCGATTGCATACTGAACTTCCTTGCCGTATAACTCGATAACGGCCTTGGCCAGTACGTGTGCCATAGAATGGCGGTAAACTTCTAGAAACTCTTCTTTATTCATTTTTTGTCCTTTCTCGCAATACCTACCGGGTAATGCTCCTTGTAAAATAATGGTTAATCATAACAAACGGCATCACTTTTTATTCAAAATGATGCCGATTCATTATCAAAATGTAATTATGCGTTCTTGCCGTGGCACTTTTTGTACTTCTTACCACTTCCGCATGGGCATGGATCGTTAGGATAAACCTTGTTCTCTTTTCTTACTGTGTGAGAAGCCTTCTCCTCTTTGTAAAGAGCCTTAAGCTTGTCCTCATCAAAGATTTCCTTCCACTCCTCAAGACCATAGAGCCAATCGGCACCTGCAGCTACCATGTTCTTGTAAAGAAGTTCCTTGTCAAAACCAAGGTTAACCTCTGTATCCTCAGTCATATCGTCGATTGGGTTCTGCTCCTTAAGGGAATCGTTGATACCATCAAGGAATCCAACCATATACATTAGCTCAACGCCATATTTCTCAGCAAGGCCCTTAACTGTACCTGTAACTACCTCGTCAGGGTTCTTGAGAAGCTGAGCATAGATATCGCGCTCCTTCTGAAAATAATCTGTCCATAATCTCTGAAGATCGCCCTTGTTGGCAGTCTCAGAATAGGCCTTGTCACGCCACTCTTGTAATAATGCCATAACTAATACTCCATCCTTATATAATAAAATTTATTGTACACGTCATTGTAAATGCATGTATGCAATATTCTAATATATTTGTCTTGTGATGTAAACCTTACACTTTCATTAGTTCTGTGCCTGGTTATTTGCGATATTTTCAGCCTGTTTCAAGGCATTAGCAAAAAACTGTCCTTTTTTAATACTCTCCGACACTTTCACTGCATTCTCAGAAATTTCATGGTATTGATCATCCGAAAGCTTATCCATGATATCTTTAATCTCATTTAACGACTCTATTAAAATACCACATTTATTCTCTGCTACAAATTCTGATAGGGCAGCTTCTTTCCATATAAGAACCGGTAATCCACATGACAGATAAAAAGATGTCTTATGCGGATTATTGATTTTTAGATACTGACCATAAAAACCTGAACAAGTATCCAAACTGTCACCATCCCAGACAAGTCCAAAGCTTCCTGACACTTTATCAGACAGTTCCTCCGGAGAAAAAGATCCTTTGTATGAGATAGTATCGTTTTGAATACCTTTATAACCAAGCCCATAAAGATTAAATTTCACATTTTCCGGAAGCTTGTACACAAATCCAGACTTCTCATCTGAAAAATTACCTGCTACTATCACGGTCTTATCAAAAGATCTGTCTTTGGCAGGCTGATCCGATAAGTAATCAAATATCTTAAGTGTAATAATTTTTTTCTCATCAACTCCCATTACCACAAGAGCAGCCTTCATCCTATCGTTGTGTGCAATTATCACATCACACAGAGCTAAAACTCCTGTTTCTTCCGCTTTCCTGCGGATTCGTTCCTTGCATGAAGCAGCTTTGCTCATTGAAAACCTAAGGGTATCAAGATCATGGAGTATTGCATATATCTTTACTCCTGCACGCTTTTGCTTTTTAAGCAATTTTGAAAATAATAGTGTATGCTGTCTGAGCGGCAACTGCAGCAGTAAAACATCACCTTTACCAAGCTTTGGAATATTTTGCTTCCAATTCTCATATACCTTGAAATGTGTAGCATGACTAAATGCATACTTCGGATCGACCAAAGGCAGTTTCAGCAGTTCAAAGCCATTGGCCTGTGCCACCTGCTCAATATCTGCCCTAGCCTTTCCTATAGCTGTTTTACCTAAATTATTGTCACATAAAGATTCGCTTACTATATATTTCATCTATGTTCCCCACACCTCATACACATATATAACCCACAACAAAACCGTATTTCTGAAATTTCACTCAGAAAATAATTATATATACGTTTTAAGGCTTCGGTCAATAACACTATTATTTTCTATTCATAGTAAAAGAATTACCGTCTTTCCAAAATCAAATGATGGCGAAAGCAGTGTAAGATGATATAATCATGTGAGGTATGACTTTAGTATTGGGAGGGGAACTAGAAATGGTCAATCTTAACATCACACCTCCAGAGGGCTTTTTAGAACCTGAGGAAAGATGTGGATATGCTGTTACCAGACAGAGTAAAGAAATCTGGGCAGTTTTATTAGATCTTTTAAATGAACTTGAAAAGGTATGTCAAAAACACGACCTTCATTTTTTTGTAGATAGTGGAACACTACTTGGGGCAGTAAGGGAAAAGGGCTTTATTCCTTGGGATGATGATATAGACGTAGTCATGCTAAGGGAAGACTATGACAAGCTTTTGGAAATTGGGGATTCAGAATTCAAGCATCCTTACTTTTTGCAAACTCCATACAATGATGAGGGATTTCTAAGGCCGCATGTTCAGCTGCGCAATTCCGAAACTGCAGCCATACTTTCAAACGAGGCACTAAAAGTGCCCTTCAATCAGGGAATTTTCCTAGATATTTTCCCTGTCGATGTCACTTCTAAATCAAGACTTTTTAATAAGCTTAAATGTAAACTGCTGAATTTTTACAGAAGATCTTTTGGTTATGTATATATTGCTACTCCCCCCAAGACCTTTAAGGGCTTTGTCATGGGGAAGTATGCTGACAAATGTAGGAAAGATCCCGCCAAAGCTTATAGAAAATTTGATAAATGGTGTCACTTTATTCCATTCAAAAGCAATCTTGTGGATAAGGTCACCTTTTACAAATTTTTCAACAAATACAGATACCTTGAAAAAAAATGGTTTGCAGAGACTCTGTATTTACCTTTTGAATTTACCAAAGTGCCTGTACCTGCAGGATATCATGAAATATTATTACGGTACTATGGCAAAGATTATATGATACCCAAGCAGCAGGCAGCAATACACCAACAATTTGGAAAAGTTATAAACAGTACGGAGGAATCCTATACAAAAGTGCTGGAAAGAATGCGCCAAGAAAAAGGATAATGGGGGAATAAAATATGCAGGCAATAATATTGGCAGCAGGAATGGGGAAAAGACTTAAAGAACTCACTGCTAATAACACAAAATGTATGGTAAAAGTCAACGGAGTATCACTTATCCAACGTATGCTTGAGCAGCTTGATAAGCGTTACTTATCCCGTATTGTAATCGTGGTTGGATACAGAGGTCAGGATCTTATTGATTTTATTGGGACTCTTGGTATCAACACGCCTATTACATATATAAACAACCCAATTTATGATAAGACCAACAATATCTATTCTCTTGCTCTTGCAAAAGATTGGCTACGCAAAGAAGATACACTTCTTTTTGAATCAGATCTTATTTTCGAAGATGCAGTTCTTGATGAAATCATAAACGATCCAAGACAGACTCTGGCTCTTGTGGATAAGTACGAATCCTGGATGGATGGAACCTGCATCAAGATTGGCAGTGACGATTCCATTGAGGCCTTTGTTCCAGGCAAAAGATTCAAATTCAGCGAAATCAAGGATTATTACAAGACAGTAAACATCTATAAATTCAGTAAGCACTTCTCTGAAACTCACTATGTACCTTTCCTTGAAGCATATCAGAGTGCTCTCGGTGAAAACGAATACTATGAACAGGTTCTTCGTGTTATCACTATGCTTGATGACCCTGAAATCAAAGCAAAAAGGCTTAGCGGTCAACTCTGGTATGAGATCGATGACATTCAGGATCTGGACATAGCGCAGTCAATGTTTATTCCTGATGAGGATCAACGTGTAAAACTCCTTCAGGGACGTTACGGTGGATACTGGCGTTATCCCAAGTTAATGGACTTCTGTTACCTTGTTAATCCCTATTTTCCACCTGAAAGAATGAAGGATGAACTAAGAGCAAACTTTGATACTCTTCTCACAGAATATCCTTCTGGCATGCGTGTTAACAGCCTTTTAGCTGCCAAGAACTTTGGAGTTCATCAGGAGAATATCCTTGTTGGTAACGGCGCAGCAGAACTTATCAAAAGTCTCATGGAACACTTTGATGGAAAACTTGGCATCATAAGGCCCACCTTCGAAGAATATGCTCACAGATACGATAAGGATATGGTATTAGCATATTGGCCAGGTAATGACTGCTACACCTATACAGTAGATGACATTACCTCCTTCTTTGAAGATAAAGATATAAGTAATCTGGTGCTCATCAACCCTGACAACCCTTCTGGTAACTATATTCCTTACGCTGATATTCTTAAGCTTATTTCCTGGACAAAGCAAAAGGGAATTAAGCTGGTTATCGATGAGTCCTTTGCTGACTTCTCTGATGAGCTTAATAACACATTGCTTGACCAACAGCTACTTGATGACAACAAACACCTTTTTGTAATGAAGAGTATTTCCAAATCTTACGGTGTTCCTGGCCTTAGGCTTGGTGTCCTCGCATCCGGAAACCAGGAAGTTATCGAAGATATGAAAAAAGACGTAGCTATCTGGAATATCAATTCCTTTGGCGAGTTCTATATGCAGATATCTGAAAAATACAAAAAGGATTATGTTGCCGCTCTTGAAAAATTCCGTGAGGAAAGAAAGCGTTACACAGAAGGACTCTCCAAAAACAAGCACCTTAGGGTTATCCCAAGTCAGGCCAACTATGTTATGGCTGAGGTTCTAGGCGGAATGTCGGCCGAGGCCCTTACAAGAACTCTTATAGTTAAACACAATATCCTTATTAAAAACCTCAGTCCCAAAATGGACGTAAATAACAGACAGTACATTCGGCTTGCAGTAAAGACGAAAGAAGAAGACAATGCTATTATTGCAGCTCTGGAAGACGTACTTGGAGAGAAGGAATAACGCTAATGAATATCTGTATTGTTGGAGGGGGACATATTGGAACAACCCTCACATGTTATATAAAGAATCACAATCCAGCTGATAAGGTATCTCTTTTTACCAGAAGGCCCGAGAAATTCTCAAAAGTATTAAAGTGCAACGACTGGGAAGGAAGCTTTTCCTTTGAAGTTGAACCTGACAATATTTCCGGGGACCCTTCTGTTGCCGCAAAAGATGCTGACATTGTATTTATCGCACTTCCGCATTTTGCCGTAGAAAAAGCATTTAAAGACATTGCTCCCTATGTTTCAGATAGCGCCTTAATAGGAGTTTTGCCAGGAGGAGGGGGCTGCGAATTTTTCTTTGGAAAGTATTTTACAAACTCCCAGACTCTCTTCGGATTCCAGCGAGTTCCTTTTACAGCAAAACTTGAAAAATACGGACAGGAAGCTAATTTAAAGAGCTGGAAGCCCTTTAGCGTCGTAGGAACCCAAAGGCCTGAAAGACTTGACTGGGCATGTGAACAGATAGAAGCATGCGGCCTAAAAACAAAGAAGGCCGACAATTACTTATCAGTAGCCCTTACACCTACTAACCCTATACTCCACACTTCAAGAACTTATGAGATTTTTGGAAAATACACAAAAAACCATGTTTTTAGCGATAAATGTAAGTTCTATGTAGGTTGGACAGATGAAGCCTCTCATACGCTTCTAACCATGGATTCTGAATTGCACCAGATTCTTGATAAAATCGATGAACTGGATACCAGTGCCATAAGACCACTTACAGAACACTACGAATCACCTACTGAAGGGGCCATGACTGCAAAAATTAACAGCATAGCTACATTCCAGTCGGTATATGCGCCTATGATAGAGGTTCCCGGAGGATTTTCTTCGGACACAACATCCCGTATGTTTACTGAAGATTTCCCATGGGGGCTTGCTATTATCAGATCCTATGCAGATATTATAGGAACGAAAGCACCTATGATGGATAAGCTTTTATCCTGGTACGCGGAATATATGGGATTAGAATGGTATGTTGATGGTAAATTTATAGGAAAAGATCTAAAAAGTACAGGAATTCCTCAGATTTATGGTGTCAATAACAGGAAGAAATTACTAAGTTATTATTTGTAATAGTAGGAGAAAAAATGGATCAGGAAATACTAACAAAAATAGAAGCTGTGGTAGATGCACCCACTTGTTACACAGAATCTGAAAGAAAACCACGAGAAGTCAGACTGCATGAGATTACCGACTGGTATAACAAATACAATGACGTCAACGTATGCTATAACCTCTATGGAATGGACAGGGTAGAAACCACTAACTTAGATCAGTGGCTGGACAGAGGCATCTTCCTCAAACAGAGGCATGACGTAAATGCGACATATTACCCTGAAGGAAGTGCATTTCCCTATGACTACACCCTTTTCATGCGTGATAAACAGTCATTTGAAATGCTCATGAGATCTATTCACGGCAATACCAATGCTTTTTGCAGATCCTATGGAATATATGAAAATGGAAAGCTTTATAGTTTTTCCGAAGATGGGGGCAAAAAAGAAATCACGGCGGATATCTTTCTCAAAGATTTTTCAGGAAAAAACGTGGTTTTCAAAAGCACGTTTGGCTGCAGTGGTACAGGCGTAATGGTAGCAATGGTTCAGGATAATAAGATTATTTATGACTCAAAAACCTTTACTATAAAAGAGTTTTTGGACTCACTATATAATCCAAGATCCAACTGGCTTATCCAGGCATTTATCACTCAGCATCCTACCATGAACAAATTCAACGATACCTCCGTAAATACCATGAGAATTGTAACTTTCAATACTGGAAAAAGAGTAGTTATAACCACTGCAGCTTTAAGATTTGGTAAACATGGTAAGCTTGTTGATAACGGCGATATGGGAGGATTATTTACTGGTGTTAATGATGATGGAACCGTAAGAAATGATATGTTCAGCTTTACAGAAAAAAAGCGATATGAAAATCCCAATGCAGGTTTAAAAATCCCTTTCTGGAATGAAGCAAAAGAGCTTGTTATTAGTACTCACGAAAGAATTCCGGAGCTTTTTACAATTGGCTGGGATGTAGCCATTACACCAGAAGGGCCTATGATAGTTGAAGGAAATGACGGATGGGATCCAAATCTTTCTCAAACGCCAGTTGGATACGGACTAAGAATAATCTGGGATAAACTAGTTAAGGAGCGGTCAGAATTCTGACCACTCCTTTTCATTTTTCTATATAATCATTTAAATAGCTTCGCAAATTATCAGGTCTTTCCTTGGCAAAAGTTCTCATGTTTTCTATTCTTGCAAGCCATCTTTGATAGGTATACAGATCCTTTTCAGAATAAGTATACTTAAATTTATTTTTTATCCTCTTTAGCCATCCATCCTGCGTATGCCATCTTGAAAAGTGCGCCGGCATCTCAGAGTCATATATGGACTGAAGCTCGTCAATCTGCGCAAGTACCTTCTCAGAGGAGAAGACAGTATCAAGACACTGATCAAATCTTTCAAAAAAATCTGCCTTAAACTTTTCATTCTGCATAAGTGCAATGATTATTTCTCTGTTATCATCAAAGTTTAAGTTGACTCCATCAAGTATTTCCTTGTCGTAATCCTCAGTCAGAACATACTCTACAGAATTAAACTCCGGGTATAAAAAGGCATCATCGAGATCAAATAGAACCAGTCTCCACTTATTGTCCCCATATTTGTTACCTGGCTGCGTAGCCCTCCATATGCGGAAGTTATTGCCAGGCCAGTCGTCATTACCATAGTAGATTTCCGCGATGAAGTAATCCATAAAACTCTCCACATCAATCTTATCTGCAACATAATCAAAGTTTTCCTGCACTGACAAATCATGTGTCTTAACATATTCAACAAGATTGAGATAATCTTGAAGGTCCTGCATAGTGCCTTCTGAAATCTCTGGCACGTAAGGGTCTATACCAGTATTAAGCTTAATAAGGCTTAAGTTTGATGGATTTATTCCGTAATGCCTATTAAAATAATCCGCTCCGTATGCTTCTCTAATATTATGTATTCCCCAGTATTCTCCATTTATGAAAAGTACTGCAGGCTCTGCTGCCTGATAGGTAATATTCATATTATCAGCTACAAGTGACTGAGCCAAAATATCACAAAACATTGACTTGTTAAAATCAGTTCCCCCTGCCCTAAGGAGCAGACTATCAGCCCCTTCTGCATTTTGTGTTACATTTGCCTGTGGAATGAGCTCAAACATGCCAGCATCAAAAGACTCTCCATTGTCTGCCATTGTCACTTTAAGTCCCTTGGCAGCGTTGGACCTGGAGGCAGCACCCATGATTTCTACTTCTACTTCATTATCTGCAAGTATCGCTCCACTGCTGTCCATGATTTCAAGGTGTGCTTTTACCTTTTCTTCCGCATTGTAATTTGCAGGTGGAAAAACAGTGTTTGTGCTCTCTTTGTTATATTTTTTCCAGATATAATATGTCTCGCCGGGAACGTAGATTCCGTCGCGCTCATCAAACATATCAGCCGGGTCAACTGTAAGAGATACTATATTTAAATCTGTTTCAGGAGAAATGAAATAGGATTTAGTGACTATTTCATCAGACATAGCCCCATTTTTCATGGTTCTGGCCCTTACCACAGTTCCTTTATATAAATAAGTATTTTCCCAATAGTAATTCATTTCGTAATTGGGCGTGGTCTTGGCATTGCCAATCACATTAGGTTCACCACTCCTGTCATAGACATGTATCGGCCCTGAATAGATGGCTGAACTCTCATCTGGTTCTGATCCATCCAGCGTATAAATAATTTGAGTGTCATCATCTTCTGAAGTCAACGTTAGATAAAAGTCCGATGAATACACTCCGGATTCGTTTGAAAACTCTGGTGGAGAAAGCTCATCATCAAGCCTCACCAGATAGGAGATGGGCCTGGTATTATTAATCTTTTCCGGAGTTGCATTAGATAAAACAGCCAGAGCTCTTGGCTCCTTGGCAGGTCTTCCAACAGATACTCCGGGGTCAACCGGGGCAGAAATATGAAGCTTATCAACGCAATCCCTGCCGTAGTACAGAGTAATAGTATCTGAAGAACTTATCATAAAATCCGTATGCATCTGACCAGCCTCAGTTACCTTATCCTTGGCTGATGCCCATACTATAAGATACTCTCCAGGCTCCATCACATAGTTAGGAAAATACCACCTTCTGCTTGCTCCCACGTGATCAGCGATAGACATGCCCCATAAATTAACTGGCTTATCCCCATAATTGTATAGTTCGATCCAGTCGCTGTTATCTCCATCCTCATCTCTGTATAGACCAAGACCTGAGTACATAACTTCATTGATGCACAGAGTCTTTCCAGTCTCATTTTGCGGGTAATTATCCAGATTTCTATATTCAGTTTTTATGCAGAGTATCATAACAGCGAATGCAAGGATTGCCGCAAACATCCCCAATACCCTATAGAAATTACGGTGTTTCACCCCTTCACCCCGCTACTTCGCCGTTATAAGTAACAACATTGATTGCTGAAATACCTGATATTTTTCTCAGCTCTTTTGTAAGCTGCTCTTCCTGTCCCTTCTTAAAGGTAACCTCATACGTCATATCAAGCTTTGAATCTGTGATGTTTTTCATCTTAAGAGCATTCTTGGAGCAATACTGGTCAATTGTCTTTGAAACCAGTTCAGCCTCTACAGAAGAATCACCATGGACGATCACAAGATATGAAGTCACATCCATCACACCTCTACTTAAGAAAAGAAGTACCAGTGCTATAATGATGCTTCCCAAAATAGCGATGGTATAAATTCCTGAACCGCAGGCTATACCTACAGCAATAGCCCAGAAAATAAACGCACTATCCTTGGCATCCTTGACAGCGGTCCTGAATCTGATGATAGAAAGAGCACCCACCATACCAAGTGAAAGAGCAAGGTTGCTTCCTATGATCATCATTACCATTGTAGTTATTATAGTTACCAGTAGTATTGTCACATTAAAGTTCTTGGAATACATTACTCCAGAGTAGGTTTTCTTGTAGATAAAATAGATAAAGAAAGCCAGAAAAACGGACATGATAAGTCCAATTGCAATCTCAGAAATTGAAATGTTAGTGTTATTTTCAAGTAAATAATAAAGAAGTTCCTTTTTGTTCATACTATCCCCCTATCCCAATAATTCTCTTGCCATGCAGTATTTACTTACTGACGAGTTTAGAATTCTTGCTGTACTTATTGCATTCTTTATATATTCTGGAAGCATCTGATCAAACTTAACTTCAAGAACCATCACCTGTTCTGTTATCACTGGTGTCATCGAAAGATCTGGATCAAAGAGTCTGTCTGAAAATGCTGCCCTTATATTTTTGTCAAATGTAACTCTCACATTGTGCTCTGGATAAATAAAGGCTTCCCTCTCATAATCAACGATAACCTTGGGAGTATAGACATTATCCACCATGATGTTCTTAACCTTCCTCGACACATTGGCTTCAAAGCCGTCAAGGGCATCAAAATCCCCATCTATTATCCGCAAAGCATCATCCCTTGTTATAGAAAGAGATTCCTTTTGCATATAAGAGTTAAACCTGTTTTTTACTTCTAATTTCACCTTTTGAGAATCAGTATCATATATCCTTAGCCTTATCTTTTTCCTGTTCTCAATCCCTGCTACTTTGTTCATGTAATCAACATTATCCACAGAATCAAAATACAGGCTCCTGATAAAATACTCGCCTCTTGCTCCCATGTTGGGATCTGGCTCCATTATGTTCTGCAGCATCTGCCTGAGATAATAGTATTCGTAGAGGCTGATGTAATACTTTAGTTCACTCCGGTATACGTTTAATAGTGTTTCGCCCATAGTCCACCCGCCTCTATCTGCAATGCCTACTTAGAAATCTGTACATTCTATACACTGCATAAGCATTACCTGTAAGAGCAAAAACCTTAACAAATATCTTCCTGGGCTCTAACCTGGCAAGCTTTAGAGCGCTTCTGAACTTTTCATTACGACATATATTTCTGATCAGTCTGATTCTGGTAGCACGGTCAAGATTGTCGTTGTTACTAATCTGTTTAAGATTGTTGGTTACAAGCCTTACATATAAAGTACTAAGCTTCGATATCTGTTTGCTATTATCAGTATGCAATCTGCAATAATCCAAAGCGTTATCATAAAAAAATGTAACTGAATCAAAATATCCATCTACATATTTGGTAATAAGACTTCCAGCACTCCTGATATAGTAAACATAGTACATATTGTCATTTACAACGATCTTCTCTGCCTTTTTGAGCATCCTGACTGAAAAAATAATATCCTCATAGATTGGATACTCCGGCAAAAACTCGAGATTATTTTCCTCAAGAAAACTCCTGCGATATATCTTATTCCAAGGGGCATTAAATACCTCATGATCTACCGCAAGCTGAAGATAGTTGTCAAAAAACTCATCTCCATTCCCCACAAATCCTCTTCCTAAGATATTATCCTTGCGCTCTCCTGTATCCAGATTGTGATACCAGAAACCAAACATCACAACATCTGCATTATGTTCTTCTGCCAGCCTGACATTATCTTCAATAAGACTTGGAATAACATCATCATCCACATCATAGAAATACACATAATCTCCCGAAGAAGCCTTTATACCTGCATTTCTCGCAGTACTAAGTCCACCATTTGGCTTATGAATGACTTTAAATCTACTATCTCCCTTAGTCAGTTCATCACACATTATGGAAGTCTTATCTGTACTTCCATCATCAACTAAAACAAACTCGAGATTACTATAGGTCTGTTTCTTTAGATTACAAATACAATTATCTATATAGTTTTCGCCGTTATAAATCGGCACTATAATACTTACCTTTGAACCTAACAAAATACTCTCCACCCTTTTAAACGCTTCTCATACAACTGGCAGCTCTACAAAAAAGCAGCTACCCTCACCTAAGTTACTCTCGCACCAGACTCTGCCTCCATGCTGATCCACGATGCTCTTTACAATCGATAACCCCAGACCACTACTGGTCTCTCCCTCCGGGGTTCTTGACTTACTCACTCTGTATGTTCTCTCAAAAATATGTGACACCTCTTCTTTTGGGATTCCCGCTCCAGTATCTCTTACAAAAAAGCAAACATTATCCCCATAGCGCCCCATACCAAGAGTAATATCGGATCCATCCTCCGAATACTTCCTGGCATTAGTAAAAAGATTATCCAGCACTCTGCTCATCTTGCCGATGTCAATAGAAACAAAGCTGTCATCATCCTCAGGAATCTCTAATAAAAGATTCCTTCCTGAATATCTTTCATCAATCTGAGCCGCAAAGAAATACTCCTCAAGGAACTGCCCTATGGGCACTCTTTGCAATTTAAGCTCCTCTCTTCCACTTTCAATACTGGTCAGGTAAAAGAGATCCTGAACAAGGACTTCTAGTGTCAATGCCCTGTTATCTATAAGCCTTAGCATGTCGGTATAATCTTTAGATGAAGCCTCAAGCCCATCTTTCTCATCCCTGGCTTTCAGATAGTCTATGGCACTCCTTATAGCTGTTAGCGGTGCCCTCAGATCGTGAGATATATTTTCAAGCATAAGCGTTCTTTCATGCTCAGCTTCTTGTAGCTTTGCGTTAGCCTCTAATAACTTTTTTGACAGCTCAGCTACAGTATCACTGTCAACCTTGGGCTGCTCAAATTTTTTCTTGTCAGCCATATATTCTCCCCTTATTATCCTCAATGGCTTACCAGCTTGTAACCCTTAGACCATACAGTCTCTATAAGGTTATCCACACCTGTATTATCAAGTATCTTTTTACGAAGTCTTGAAACATTCACCATTACATTTCGCCTGTCAGTTTCAATATAAGTTCCCCACAACTTGATACCAATTTCTTCAAAAGTAATCTCTCTGTTCAGATTCTGAGCCAGGAACAATATCAGCTCATACTCTTTGTTGGATATTATTATTTCCTCATTTTGGTAAAAGAGTTTATGCTTTTCCTTGTCTATAACAAAATCCCCAAGGATTATCAGCATGCTACTACTCTTTTTTGAACCCCTCTGAGTGTTTCTCTTGATATTGGCAACTATCCTGACATAAACTTCCCTTAAGCTGTAGGGCTTTTCAATGTAGTCATCCCCGCCAGCTTCAAAGCCTTCTATCTTGTCATCCTCAGAGACCTTGCCCGACAGAAATAGAATGGGCACATTGGTAACATGCCTCATTTTCCTGCATAATTTAAACCCGTCTATTTCAGGCATCATAACATCAAGAAGGATACAATCCGGTTTGAATTTTTCCACAATTCCAAGGGCCTCTGAAGCTTCCGAACAAACCTGCACTTTACAGTTTTTATCTTCAAAGAATTTCTTATTAACCTCTAAAACTTCAAGATCGTCATCCACCATAAGAATTTTGTACATACCGTTTACCCCGCGATAGCAGACATCTTCTTATCTACTATTTGAATCTCTCTGTCACAATATTGCAGCACTGACCTTCTGTGCGTTATCAAAAGACAAGTCGGAGATGGATTCCATTTTCTGATTCCCTCCAAAACTCTAAGCTCTGTACTCTCATCAAGGGAAGAAGTTGCTTCATCAAGAATAAGGAATGGCGCCTTCTTAACAAGTGCCCGGGCAATTGCAATTCTCTGCGCCTGACCTTCAGAAATTCCTACTCCCTTTTCGCCAATGATGGTGTCTATCCCTTTCGGGAACTCCTTGATAAAATCGTAAGCCGCAGCGCTCTCAAGTGCTTCTACTATCTCCTCATCCGTAGCGTCCTTTTTACCCATACGGACGTTGTCTCTGATGCTGCCACTAAATAAAGTATTACCCTGAGGCACATAGGCGATAAACTGTCTGGCGTCGGGGCTGGCCTCTATGCTTTCACCCTTTTCATTGTAGAATTCAATATTACCTTTCATTCTATTGGTAAACGCCATGATAAGCCTTACAAGCGTAGTTTTACCAATTCCTGATTTACCAACAATAGCGGTAAATTCTCCCGGCTTAAAGTCTATGCTGGCATCTTCAAATACAAGATCATCTGTGTAGCCAAAAGAAATAGTATCTACCTTAACACCTATCTTTTCAGGTGTTATTGATTTGCCAAGATACTGCTCCTTGGGGAGATCTTGAAGTTCTATGATTCGTCCTGCAGATGCAAGCATTGAAATGATCCTTGGTATGAGCTGGGCAAGACTCACAATTGGCGCCTGGATCCTGTTTACCAATTGAAGGAAAACTGTCATTGTTCCGTAAGTAATAGTCTTATTAGCGATACAAATCGCCCCCCAGGCAAATGCTACAATGTAGCCCAGCTGAAAAGACAATCCCATGGCTGCTGAAGCATACATATTTGTTCTATTTTTCTTAAATACCCAGTAAATTCGCTCATCACGGAGCTGAGTAAGTCTCTCCTCTGAATAATCCTCAAGACAGAAAGACTTCTCGATCAGGATATTTGCAAGACTCTCCTGCATAAAGGAGCGATATTTGGATTCAGTCTGCTGAACCTTAACTGTAAGGTACTTGAGCTTTCTGCCCAGCCAGAAGCTTGCGATCATGGCTATTGGTGCCACCAGCAGTGCAAACAGCGCAAGTCTAAGATCGTAGTATGCCAGCGTACAGAAGGTTACTAAAAGCTCTACCATAAGTCTTAATATCGTTGGTATAGTATTAGCGATACCATCAGACACAGCACCCACATCACTTGTAAGTCTTGTCATCAGATCTCCTGTATGATACTTGGAAATATCAATCCAGCAGGTATCAAGAATTCTCCTATATACCTTCTTTCTTATTCCAAAGCCAAACTTCTCGTAAACGACTACAGCTAAAAGGCTACTTATAATGCCCATCAATTGGCTTCCCAAGATTACAGCTACATAGATGATTATGATTTTCCACAAGCCTGAAAGGTCACCAATAGAAGCCTTATCTATCAGCTTTTTTCCTATGATGGCCATTCCAACTGACATGAATGTTCCAAGAAAATCAAATCCCATAAGCAGGGCAAGCTGTGGAAGGTATGGCTTAGTGTAATTCAGACACCACTTAAAGTATTCAATTGCATCCTCTCGCCTATTCCAATAATGCTTAAGCTTCTCAATCTTACTCATCTTTTCTTACTGATCCTTGATCTAAACTTATCTACTACAGCATAGCCATCTGCTACACCATTGCCTCCGGTTACAAAAACTCTTCCTACCCTTATCCAGGAATGGGCTACCATTTTGTGGTTTCCATCTTCCTTAACCCCAAGATACATAGTGGACTCTATTCCCTTTTCTGCAAGAAGCTTCTGGGCTGTGAGCGCTCTTACAAGACACTTACTCTCCCATTTCGTCTTACTGCAGACCTGATTTACAGCGTAGGAGACTTTCTTGCAGTAGCGATATTCATCCATTGAGACATCTTCTGCAGATTCCTCTCCCTCAATGCCCCATTTTTTATTTAGTTTTCTTGTATCCTCATATAGCATCTGAAATCTGTAATACGCAGATAAACCCCAGGCTTTAAGGGTCACACTTTTATGTTCATTGTATCTAAGGAACCTATATCCTCTTCCTATGATGCCCATATCTCTCCTATTATAGTTCACTTCAATACATTAAAAGGTAACAGTTTTGTTAGATTTCTTTACACTTACGGTCTTGCTTGCTATCTTTATGCCATAGACAGCAAAGGAGGGCAAAATGTATGAAAACTTGGACTTCTCCAGAAATCAAGGAGCTCAATATCAGTAATACAGCGCTTGGTAATGCCAGATCTGGTTACTGTGATGCTGCAGTATATAGCATCGAGCTTCACAGAAACTTCTACTCCTTTAGTGGAGAAGGAGAAAAGAATCAGGATGACTGGCATGTAACACCTCAGAATCCTTGATTACACTCTAAAGAGTCGCATTTTACAGGCGACTCTTTTTTTCTTAATACAAAAGTCAACTTGCATATTCTCTTAAGAAGCAGTCCATTGCCAGTATTCTCACTATATCTTTGTGATTTTCTTCATTAACATCCTGCTTGAACAATTCTTTTACATTCCCTTCATTAAAGTACTCATAAATTTGATCAGTTAATGGTGTCCTCATTTTTTCATTACCAAATTTTTTAAGTCTCAAAACCGCATCCGGGCTCTGTACTCCTCTATGTCCCGGATCAAGCCTGATGCTGTCTGGTATCATATCCTTCAAATACTCACGCACTAATCGCCTTTCGAGGCCATCGTCCGTAAATGCTTTCTCCGGAAAAGATATACACAAATCTGCCATTCGCTTGTCTCTTGTAGGGTCTCTGAAAAGAACGCCATAGTAAATGCTTATCTTTGTGTCAAATATCCCCATAGTTTCTGTAAATGTTTCATCTAAAACCAGATTATTCTGTTTAACTCTAGGTTCGCAATCGTTGTAGCCTCTCATTTTATATAGATAACGATCCCTCTTTATTATCCTGTGCTTTTCAAGCAGGCCTCTTTTTAGATATTTTCTATCGAAACTTTTTTTATAATTGCTATCTATATTTAGATCAAAAAGAAGTTTCCCCAGCGCCTCTTCCCAAACAGCCTTCAACAATATTTTTCTTGGAACTCCATATCTTTTTCCAAATGCTGCTAGTTGCCTTTTTGCCTCCCTTATATTGCCTCCATAGAGTTCGTGGAATACTCTTGAAAAAACATTCCCACTGGACAATGTAAAGTTTCCATACTGGCCATTTAATAGAACCTGACAGCCTTTTTCTTTCATTCTTTTGACTATATCAATCATCCAGACCTGGTTAATCAGTGCTTTCCCTGGAACTTCAAACTTGTGGATCAACTCATCCATCTCGGTAAATGCGCTTTTCCCCTCACAGCTGGTAAAGGTCGGTTCAATATTCTCATACTTTTTGCAGAACTGCTTTACTCCCTCTGACTCATCCGGAATATATCCCTCATCATAGGTGTTTACGTAATCTTTTAAGGGAACAGAAGTAAAACCATATAGTTTTCCGCCCTTTTCAGAAAGTATGCTGGCGGCTACAGCAGCCACAGAAGTAGAATCAAGGCCGCTGCTTATTGTTGCTGCAACTGCGCCTCTGCATCTCATTGCATCTTCTACACACTTCCAGAAAATCTTTCTGAAGTTCTCCCTGTAGTAACTGTCTGGCTTATCATGAATAATACTTTTACAGGTAGGCCTATAATATTCTTTGGCAGCCTTTCTTACATTTTCTCCATCTATTCTTACTTCTACAACCTGCCCTCTGACCACCTGATAAATGTTGTCAAAAGGGGTTAGTTCAGGGAAAAGAACCATCGCGGCTGTATTTGTAAACTGACAGCCTGTGATCCACTTTTCATTTATTCCTCTATATTCTGATGGCATACAGTTGTATATAGGCCTGGATAGACTAGAGAAAAATAGCTCTTTTCCACAAATGCTATAATAAACGCAGCGTGTTCCCATATGATCTGTGTATAATCTGAACAATTGCTGATCAGTATCATATACTGCTATAGCAAAAAGGCCTTGTATATGCTCTGTAAAATCCTCATTCCAGATAGAATATGCCAAATACGTTAGGACTCCATCGGGCCACGCAGATACTGGCATATTTGAGACAGGATCCTTTTCCCCAAATAATCCTATAGAAAAATCTCTTATCTCCCCATCTGATAAGCAAGTCTTTATTTCGTCTATCAATTCATCTCTGCCATTTAAAACAATATCCCCAGTAAAGACTATTCCTCTCTTAAGATCTTTTATTGGAAGACGTTCATATTCTGCCTCTTTTGTAAAGAACTGTATTCCACAGGAAAAAAAGCCCCGATCAAAAGCTGTTTCCTCAAACCTGTCAATAGCGCAATCTTCATAGGTTTTCTTCATTTCTGTATTTAATTCTCTTACCTCAGAATCAAAACTTATATAACCCCATATTGCAGACATCTCTTTAATCCTTCAATACATCTAAAATACTGTTAACAAGCTTTACCCTAGTATCTCCGTCACAAGTTCTTGAAACATCCCAAATATCTATCTGTCCTGCCAGTGCAAAGCATTTCATCATTTCTTTTGGATGCAGTTCCAGCCCATGTCCATACAACCAATTTAAAAAGAATTTATCTGTAATAGCATTCACCTTATCAGCACCATCTATTTTCCTGATACTTACTTCCTCATTAGTTCCTTCAACAGTTCTAATGGCTATCATTCCATCTACTTTTTTCTTCTTATTTTCAAAAACTTCTTTTCTGATATATGAAAACTTATCTCGGTCCTCATTAACATAAGATAGTTTTTCAACATCAATATGATTATATTCCACAGCATCCCTGCACAGCTTTTGCTCTGGGAAGGCCGGGTAAGCATAAGCACAGCCGTCAGCCGTTTCTACATCAATCACAGAAATATCATCTGCGATAAGTTTAGCGCCTTTTTCAATTAGTGCCATAGCTGTAGTAGATTTTCCACTTCCACTATTTCCACATATGAGAATCGTCTTGTCACCCATCAAAAGAGTACTTCCGTGTAAAACAATCTTATTTCTCTGGGTCATCCCAAGTGCCACACAATTTCCAAGAAAAAAAGATCTTACAATACTTTCATCCACATCACTATATTTGGCGCATCTTATAGTTGTTTTATCATTCTCTGTTTTTATATCAAAATAGCCCGCCTGATTATAAAACCAACCCCCATTCTCAGTTAGGCCATATCCTTTTTTCTGATCTTGTCTGGCTTCGTCTGAATCTGAGTTTATAGTGTTATTCTCCATCAGCATTTCTATCTCAGCACTATCTTCTGAAAACTCATCTATAGCTAATAACTGCGGAAATTCAATATTTGATTGTACCTTTAATCCATATAGTTCATAGCAATACATCACATACTATTCCTTCTAGATAGTTTCAAGAATCTTTTTATAGACTCTTTCGCAATTATTCTTGTCATGGTAAAAAAAGAACTCTTTTGTCCGATTTAGATACTCATCTTCCATAGCGCAATTATTATCAATACACTTCTCAAGTTCGTAGATAAACGCCTCGTAACTAGTCACTACTGGTCCTAACCCATTTTCCTTGTAGCTAAATCCACACAGCTCAACATATGGATTATTCTTATAGTATCTGCCATCATCAAACTGATAATAAATTATTGGTTTATTAAGATAGGCAAAGTCATAGATACATGAGGAATAGTCTGTAATTATGATTGCTGCCTCTTTGTATAATTCTCTATATGGCTTCGTGTAAATGCTGCAGTTATGCGATACCGGAAGCAGTTCCTTAAATCTCTCCATCTCCGGATGAATCTTTATGCAGAGCTTGTATCCCCTTTTAGCTAATTCATCTAGTAATTTCTCATCCGTCATAATACGAGCAAGCTCTGAATAATAATAGGATTTTTTAAACTCTTCCTCTGTACTTCCAGCCAGTTCAGCACGCCAGGTAAAGGCAATAATTACGAGTTTCTTAGCTTCATTCTCTAATAAGTCAAATCTTGGAAAACCTAAATTCCAGATATGATCATCAGAAATACTATACTCATTTCTACATCTATTTAAGCTTTCCTGCCTACTGGAACACAAAATATAAAAATTTTTATGGCAGACAGGTGCTAGCATTTTAGCGATAGTATTTACAGCTACTCCATGCTGCAAAAAAATCTGTGGAGTCTCTGAATGTGACTCCATATGGATCAGCTGCGAACTAATATGACAATCACTGATACACAAAAGCATTTTGTACTTAAGTGATCCATAATCTACAACTTTCCCGATTTTATTCATCCTGGCGTAATCAGGACTGTCCTTGCTGATTGCAAACACCGAATTCACCGGCTTATCCTGCAGATACCTGAAAAAGGCTTCGCCATTATCCCCGGCAGATCTTTCCCTGTCGCTGACAAGCCAAATATGTTTTCGGAAAAAAAGTCTTCCTACTCCCCTTACTGAATTAAAAACTCCCCTCTTAAGAAACATAATCTCCCCCACAAAAATTACTTTCTAAAATTCAAATTCAATCTATGGTAAATATCCAGCATTTTCTCAACATTGTCTTTGTCCGTACTTTCAAGTTGTTGCCTGTGTTCCCTTGAAGACTTGCTGCTTACCCCGCATACGCCTCTTACAACCCATGCTATTGGAAGTAAGAAAGGAGCTTTATTTAACCATGTATACTTCTCCTTCATAAAATTGATGGATGGAAAATAGTAATGGACTTTGATATTTCTATTGCCTGTAGCAGTTTCTTTTGCAAGCTGCCCCCATACACCATTTTCTCCCCTGCCATAGATGCCACTGTCCAGCATGTAGGCAAAAAGATTTTCATAAAACTCAGGACATTCTCTGCTGTCGAGCCAGATAAATGCAAGTTCTCGCATTTCCCTTTCAAAGTCCCTGATCCCGCACTTTTCAAGTTCCTTATTAAGGTAATCTTTGTCCATCTGGTCTCCATATTTATTCATATAAACATAGATATCCATCAAATTTCTGATACCACACCCGGTTTCAAAGAAATGCTTGGCCATATGTGCAATCAAATAAACATAGAAATCTTCATGGCTAAACTCATAGGTATACTTTTTTCCATCTATGAGTCTTGCTCTAAAGTCATTAAAATATAAATGCTGACTATGGCCTACGCTTCCATCAAAAAGGCACCAATGTACTTCTACATAAAGATCATTTCCCTTGGTGAAGATCATGTGATGCTTGATGATGCCATGATTATCATAGCCAAGTTTCTCCATGACCTTAGCGGCCTTATCCAATGATTCATCATAGATAACAAGATCTATGTCGCTCATTTCTCTTATTTCAGGCGATGGATAGTCTCTTTTTATGATTGCCCCTTTTAACACCTGATGGCGAATACCTGCTGCCTCAAGGGCATTGGTTATCTCAGTAAATGCCCCCATCTGCATAAAGGTCCTAAATGTGCTCAGCTTAAGTGCCTGCCTGATGGTATCAGCATGTTCTTCATCTATGTCCAGCTTAATAAGCGAGCTAAATATCGGATAGCTGATTTGTCCAGTCTTAGCATAGCTCAGTAAATCATTAAGACTAACCTTTTCTGGAATTGGAGCAGGTTTTCTTTTTTCCAGACATGCCCTGATAAGTTCTGCGTAATAAAGTCTGATATCAACTAATGTCTCAGCCATCTGTATTGTCCTCATTTTCCTGCACTACTGTTTCGTCACCATTGTCTTCTGAACTATTCATTTCTTCATAGCTCTGCTCATCAGGATTTTCCTCTAAAGCCTGTTCCTCATACTGTTGAACATACGCCATATCACCGCCCTTCTGAGCCAGATCCCTTGTGTATTGCATAATGTAGTCTGCCCTGTTTTCAAAGAACTCATAAATATTATCTACCTGCATGCTAAACTCAGTCTCAGAATATGAGCTGTAGAATCTTGAATGTGAATCCATGGCAGGTTTTTTCATAAGATTTGAATAGTACTCTATAACCTCTGTATAGTTTTCCTTACTGAAATTCTCGGCTATCAGCTTCTCCATGATTTCAACCATACGATCACAGAATTCTTTGTTCATAAGAAGCGACTGAAACACCCTATCGCCATGAACCCCAGGCTGCATGAATGTATTTATTTTGTAATTCTGCTTTCTGGTGCTGTTCATGGTATCTCCTGTGAAATCCATGAGCCATCTCCATCTTCCATCAGAGTAGCCAGTACCACTAGAATCAACGGTCTTCCATGTTGAAGTTCTTGTTGTACCTAGTTTTGAATTAGCCAGATAAATATTGCCACATACATATGTAAGATAGCTATCAATATCCATCATCTCTTTAACATGCTCATAGTTTTCAGGCACGCTCATATCGTTTGAGGTTATATAATCTGTCAGACTTCTGAAGGACTGATTATAGACTCCATAATAATATTTTCTTATGTTAAGTCCATCTTCACTTACACCATATTCCTTAGCAAAATATTTGGTATCATAAGGAGCCTTGAGCATATACACGCCCCAGTATTCTCCATTGAGGAATAACACAACTGGCGTCATTTCATAGGTTCCAACAGCTGTATCCTCCAAAAGTCCGTTAGCAATATATTCTCTAAGTTTGCCATCCTCATCATCAAGGTTCTGCTGCACAATTAGCTCATAATTACCATCTATATAATCATGAAGTGATGAACCTACATATTTCCATATAGATCCATCCATAGTAATCTTAAAGGCCTTTTGAACAGAGTATACTTCGCTGTTGTAATAGATTCCTATCTTTCCATCACTCTCTAATGACTTGCCCTTAGAAGCTTCAAAAAAGGTTACCTGACAATCCTTTTTCTCTTTACTTAAATAATTGGAGAAGTTGCTGGGATGTGCCTCTCCTGCAATAAGCGCGTCATCGTATCCTTTACCGGAAACGTAAATACCGCTTTCATATCCAATCAGATCTTCCGGATCCATAGTGACTGAAATAATAGGAATATTCCTGTAAGATACATCCCTGGCCATATCAATAAAGTATATCTGTGAAGCCTGTCCAGTGACATTACCACTTCCGTCTACTCTTATGGCATTGACCACCATAGCTCTGTCAATAGCTCCACCTGTATATTTAGCCGTTTGATAATAGTCAAAGGCTATCTTTGAATATACCGCATCAGAGCTTGAGGGCTTTCTGATCATTATTGGTTCCACATATTCATCAGACTTTGTTGTTGGCATTGTACCATCTGTTGTGTAATATATCTTTTCCCCAGCGCCTGCTTCCAATGTAAGAGGAAAAGCCCCGGAATAAAAACCTGATGGGGTAGAGAACTTTATACCATCAAAGCTTACATATTCTATTTCTTTTGAGTCATTTGCCTTGCCCTTGGTAGGAGACATAAATCCCATCTCCTTACTATCAGCACTTCTCTTTCCGTAGCTCTTCCCTGCAGTTATCTGTGGAAGCATATATCCGGCAATATCATTGCCATCTTTGTCCTTAAGTGTGATTATGTTAACCTTGGCATCTCCTGGATTTTTCTTAAGGTCTATGGCGATGTACTGATTTTTATCAATTAAAGTTCCATCTCCTATGGTTCCGATTTCCTCCCCAGCCAGGAAAATCTTTATACCAGACAGATCGATGGAGTCGGTTCCAAAGTTGTAAAGCTCAATATATTTTTCTGAAGAAGCCTCGCTAAGCTCTATATAGTCGGTAAAAACTTTTTCTGTTTCTGCTACAGTAGATGCCACAAGCTCGCTGTCACTTTCAAGCATTTCTGATACCATCTCGCTGCTCTTTCTGGAGGCATAGATAATAAAAATCAAAAGACACAGGCAAATGATACTAAGTGCAATTATCAAAATATCTTTTAGATTAAATTTCTTTTTCATGTTTCAAAATCCTTCTGTCTAAAATATATAAGATCAAGGAAGCAATAATTGCTCCTATAAAGCCCCCGCTTAAGTTAGTAACAAGGTCAGTCACTTCAAAAGAACCTGTCCCTGTCATAAGCTGGATACATTCTATTCCAAAGCTAAAGAGGAAGCTTAAAAGTGTACACATGGCAATGTTTCGAATGTGTCCTTCTTCTTTCCTTAAAACTCTTATCAAAAAGCCAAATGGAACAAACAAAAAAACATTAAGGATGCTGTAAGCCGCCTGTTTCTGCCTAAACCATCCGCCCTTAATATATCCAAAATCCAAATGAGTTACTATCTGGCCTTCTTTTGAGCCGGGCTGTCTCCTGAATATGGTTATAAGAAGCATTATTCCTACATATACAAAAAGAAAATAGGCAGTAAAAAGCCCCCTTTTGGTAATATTCCCATTTATCCTCATCAGGATATATCCAGGAATAAGAATCACCAGGGCTCCTACAATAAACAAAAGCTCAATCTGTGACACATATATTCCCCGTAGCTGTTCAATTATAAGTCCCCAAATAACTGTAAAATAATAGTTCATTATTACAACTCCGGCAGAAGTCTACCTTCCTTTTGTGCCTGTGAATAGGCATAAAAAGGTATTCCCTTATTTAGTCTCTTGTATCTGCGCTTTCTAACCAGAACCTGAACCTTATCATAAATAAACTCGTTTCCTTTAAGTGAGTTCTTGATCCTGTTCTTTAAACTATCTGAGTCATCCTCTTTAGTTCTCCACTCACCTGCATTTAAGTGAATAGCATAATGTCTTCCAGAAAGTGTTCCTATCTCAAATAATTCCTTGGGATAAATAACAAAATCCCCCATATCCTGGAATTTGTTATTTAGTAAAAGCTCTGGATAGTGCTTTAAAATGTAATAGGTATAATAGTAATTGCTGGTAGCATATCCATGAACATAAAGCTTATCGCCCTTCCACTCAAAGACCTTGCCCTGCCTTTTACCATCTACTGGAAGTATCACGCTGCTATCGTACATATCCATTATCCCCCGGATAAAAGGATTTCCCTTTTCGCTTCCAATAATGGCTGTTCCAATTGAGCAGTCAAAGATAAAATTCAGAAATGCCTTGTGCTTTAATAGCTTGTCAAAAGACTTATACACTTTCACATCGGTGTCCAAATAGATTCCGCCGTATTCATATACAGCCTTAAGTCTGTAATAGTCACCGATAAACCCAAGTTGCCTGTCCCTGAAGGTATTTCTCACAAACTCATTTTCATCAAAGGAACAATTACTCTCATCCCATCTCATAATGGTATAGCCATGGAGTCTTTCCCAGGTATCAAGACACTTTTTTAGATCCTCTGGAAGAGGTTTTCCCCCAAACCAGCAATAGTGAATGATCTTGGGTATTCTATTTCCATCTTCAGGAGCTATGTTCTTTATAACTTCCACATCAGTAGTCTGACTGATTGATGATGACATCGTAGAACGTTCCTTTCTCTTTAAGCTTGTCCTGTTCAAATCTGGTGCTCAACTTGTGAACCCCTGTGGTCTTTTTAAGACATTCAAATTTATCAGGATCATACTTGTCATAAATATATGTTGCCAAAACATGAGCCTGGGCCTGGCTTACTATAGGCATAGCCTTGTACTCATCCTCATAATACTCATTAACAATCGTTTCAAAAATATGATAGATATAATAATTTGATGCGCGGTTGTTGTCTTTCCAATATTCATACAAAAACTTCTGCAAAAGAGATAACATATTGTTATTGGTTGTGCTGTAAATAAACCAATTGTTCAGCTCCATTATCTCCGGGTTAAAACCAAAATAATAATAGCTGTACATGAAAAGATCAGCCTTTTCAACGTTCTCTATAAGATTTGCATCAGTCATAAAAACAGTTGCGTCAATCCAGAATCCGCCATGCTTTATAAGGATCTCATTTCTGATAAGATCACTAAAATGAGCATGTCCTATGATTCCCTCATCATGCTTTTTGACGATGAAATCTGGAAGCGAAGCGTATTCCTGATAGTTACTATCATCAAGCACTATAAAATGCTTATCCGGCATAGCCTTCTTCTGGCTCTCAAGGCACTTTTTTACAATATCAGGGGCATTATCAATTCCCTGAAGCCACATGAACCAGACAGTATCTTTGTTAGTTTTCTTTTCAAGTCTCTCCCAGGGCCTGTCCGCAGTGCATTTTACAAGGTATTTCTTTTTGAATCTGCGATAGAATATCATTCTGTGCTTCTGGCCAGCCATAACACTATACAGAAAACGTGTCTTTTCATCTGTATACTTCACATGCATCATTATCTGATCATAGATAGTACCCAGAAGCATCCTGTCCTTTATTCTGTTTATAAGCTTATTATCATAGCTTGGCATACTCAATAATTCCTCGTTTTATATATTTACAAGGATCCTTTGCTGGAACATATTCTTTTTTATCTGCGCAGAGATACAATGCAAATAAGACATACAAATACTTAAATGTCTGCAGTGAATCTGCTATATACAAATGCAGACAATAAAAAGCTGTTCCAATAAAACACATCCTGATGGCTGCAGAATGGGTCTTATATATATCGTAGGCCATACGTACCCCCATATATACCAAAAACAGGATGTAACTGACCATTCCCGGATATGCATATCTTACATATTCTGCAATGTAGAAATTATCTATGGAAACAATTCTTCTTCCATCCACCATACTCTTAAAGCCACGTTTTCTGCCTATTCCCAATATGGGGTTAAGCCATTCCACATGGAATATTCGTTTGAGCAGATCTCTATAAGCTTTACTCTGTCTAAGCTGCTGTAAGTTCGCTCCATATTTCACCGAATAAGTAGTATCAAATAATGAATCCACTAATGAAGTTATTTGCAGCATGACATAGGAGCCAAATGAAGTTTTTTGCAGTACAAATGTTAAAAAGGCAAACACCGTAAAGGATGATAGCAGCAGCATAGTGTTATGCTTTATATACTTAAAATCTGAAAGCAAAAAAATAGCAAAAATTTCACCCAAAGCCACTCCTAATGTTGACCTGGACCCAGTCATAAAAATGTTAAATAATAAAAGCCCCAAAAGTACAGGCCTTCTAAAGATATTGAGTTCTTCCTTCTCATAATCGTATGCTGCAAAAGGGAGAGCTGTTATCAGCATAAGGCCATATCCAAGAGAATGACCTGCATTACTCATTATCCTGTAGTGGCCACCTCTCAAATATCTACCAGTATAAATACCTTTTATAGTCACCAGATATGAAAAAGGCGAAACACTTGTAATTGATTCTATGACTCCCAAGATGACCAGCAGGTATATAAATCCAAGAAATATCTTTACAGACTGCTTAAATCCGAAGGTATCCCTGATAATATATATCAAAAGATACATCTCAAGAAACTCAATAAAAGGGTTAAGAAACGCATTAAAATCTACCCTAAGCACCATAGTGTAGAAAAGAACAATAAAATATGGAATAAGAACAAACCCCATCTTCTCTGAAACAATTATCTGTTTAAAAGAAGCTGTTCTTTCTTTATCATTGATTATAAAAATAGCAGCCACAATAATAGTTATTCTAACTATAGTAAGATCGAACAGAGGATTGGCGATTCCAAAATACTGTGGAAGCACGTATAGAGAAAACATATACGCAAGTCCCACTTTTCTAAACCACTCCCTCTCAAGGGGCTCTTTGAAATATTTACTTGTATTATTTCTCACATTTTCTGTAGTACCGATCATATTACTTTCTTCTAAGTGCCATTAGTAGTTCCACTGGGATAGACCTCTTCTTGTGATAGCAGTCCATATACCCAAGTAGTCTAATGCTGTTTAATATCTTTCTGTGTTCTATAAGATCAAGTCTTAGTCCAGTCGCTTTTATATGGCGGTCCATGAGTCTTGTTTTAAACTCTTTATTTGTTACATCACTATTTTCACTAATAAAGCGCCTAGTAGCTTCGTGACTCTTTTTTAGTTCAGTCAGATACCTGATCCTCTGCTCGTTCTTATGTTCCTTGTGAAGGGTCACATTGCTGGAATGAAGCCTTCTCTTAAGCGTAGTCTTATGGAAGAAATATAGCCTGTCCATGGAAAGAGCCAGTTTCCAAACATATTCATCATGAGCCCAGCCTTCATACCAATAGTTCTTGATCACCTCAAGAAATGATCTAGTCATGAGCATTGTACAGCCCTGACAGCCAATAAAGATGTTCTCTGAATTAAAGGAAAGCTTCTCTACTGAGCCATCATCTTTAAATCTGGCAAGTTCCCAGGAAGGTACATCTGGTGCATCCTTGCTGCATTTAAAGGGTTCAAACTCAGATCCCAAAAGAGCTATATCTTTGTTTTCCTCCATAATCTGTACCATGTCATGAACTCTGGTCCTGGTCCATATATCATCCTGATCACAAAAGAAAACATAATCACCTCTGGTTTCAAGCAGTGCACTTATAAAATTTGAAGCATATCCGAGGTTTTTCTCATTAACAGAAAACTTTACGATATCTGAAAGCCCCTTTGCCTCGATATACTTCTCCACAACCGCCGCTGAATTATCTTTTGAAATGTCATCGTGAATAATGATCTCATCCACTTTCATTGACTGATCCAAGATAGACTCAAGCTGCTCTATTATGTAGTTTTCCCCATTATAGGTGGCCATGGCCACAGAAATATGCGGCTTCATTTTTCCCCTTATCCGATCATCACTTTGGACAGAACAAAGGCATAAATACCGCAGTTCCATCTACCTACTGACTTTATATACACCCCAATCTTACCCTTAAAAAATTTATTCTTGCGGTAATATGGAAAATTCTTATTTACAAAATCAAAGGTCTTATCAAATAATTCCCTTCTCATGTATCTATTAGGAACTCTTCCTATTCTGCTAAGATTGCTGCAGAATGCTATTTTCACACAAAAGTACTCAAGCTCATCCTTGTACTGTCTAAAGATTGCTTTCCTATGATAGTAATCTATTATATTGTCCAGGACTTTAAAAATATCACCAACCCTGGCTCCAAGATTCTTTGTCATGGTAGAACTTGGTCTTACGCTGTAATACACAAGCTTTTCATCAAGATATGCGTGCTTTTTTATAAAGGGAAGAGCCTTTATATAAAAGGCAGTATCCTCATAGATCATTCCCTCTGGGAAAAAGACATCATTGTCTACAAGGACACTTTTTCTATATAGCTTATTCCAGGGAGAGACCTGAGGATCAAAAAATAGTTCTCTCACATCCTTGTGAGCTCTTATTGTTCCTCTGGTTCCTATTTCCCTGTATTTTGGAAAAGAATCATCCTCTGAAGGAAGTTCAAACATACTGTGATAATGGCACTCAGTAAGATCAGCATTTTCAGCCTTTGCAAGCTTATACAGCTTTTCAAACATAGTCACATCCACATGATCATCAGAATCAGCAAAACCAATATATTCACCTTTGGCCATCCTGATGCCATAATTTCTGGCTGTAGCCTGTCCACCATTACACTTGTGAAACACTCTTATAATATCTGGATACTTCTTACTATACTCATCACAGATTTCTCCAGAACCATCTGTTGAACCATCATCCACCAAAACTATCTCAAATTCTGAATGAGATATTGTCTGTCCTACCAGTGCATCAAGACTTCTTTTTAGATACCTTTTTGTGTTGTACACTGGCACTACTACGCTTACCATAATTTCCACCGTTAACATAATCCTTGTGATTATAATCTACTGACCTGACGTCCATTCCGTTATAAATAAATCCGCAAACATTTGCGCCTACAGCGTCAAGCTTTCTGATAATGAGTTCCTCACGCTCAAACCTTGTTACAAACTCTCTTATCACAACTATAAATGCAGTTGCCACATTAACAACCTCGACACCATCAGCCACTATACCGACTGAAGGTGTATCAATCACTATGACATCATAATTATTCTTAAGATCTGCAATCATATCCTTCCACTTTTCACTGATCAGAAGATCTGTAGGGTTAGGAGGAATAACGCCCGTAGTAATAACATCAAGGTTTTCCCTGGTGTTCGCATGGATATTCAGCTTTTTCTGCAGGCCTCCAAGATACTCTGACAGGCCATTCTTGGATTCTATGCCCAGAATCTGCGCTATATCACCATTACGAAGGTCTCCATCAATGAGAAGCGTTTTCTTTCCCATCATTGCAAAGCTAGTTGCAAGATTTATGCTGTTAGTAGTCTTTCCTTCGTCGTAATCTGCGCCTGTTACAGCAAATACAGGACATTTCTCGCCGTTGCCCATAAAGAGCATATTTGTTCTGATATCGTTGTAGGCTTCCCTTAGAACAAAGGGGCTATCATCTGACAGAATCACCTTAACATTACCATTTTCATCCTTTTCCTCCATTTGAGGAACGATTCCAAGTATTGGAATGTTGTATACATCTGTGATTTCATTAAGCCTTCTGTATCTTGTGTCTCTAAGTCCTCTAATGATAAAGAAGAATGCAGCCAAAGCTGCACCTGCAACCGCCCCAATAAGAGTCATAAGAGAAACGCTTGTTGACTCATAAGGTACTGTTGGAAGCTTGGCCTGATCCAGGACTTCAATACCACCAGATTTTACAACGCTGACTATTTTGTCAGGAGCAAGCTCGCCAATAGTATTAGCTATAAGCATTGCATTGTATGGATTACTATCATAAACCGTAACCTTAAACACCGCTGTACCTGATACTGCAGAAGCAGAAATCTCAGACCTTAAGATGCCAGGGGTATAATACACTGGATCAATACCAGACTTTTCTATAACTGACTCCAAAAAGCTATTACTCTTTAATATCTGCAGATAGCTGCTAAGAAGAGCCGAAGCATTGCCAACCTCTGATGATGAAAGATTAATTCCGCTATCATTGATATAATCCGGATTACTATATACATAAAAAGAAATCTGCGCTGCATAAGTATCCTGTCTCAACGCAAAGGTAGCGCCTCCTGCCAGCACTCCAAAAAAACAGTCCCACCAGTATCATATATTTGAGTTTGGACTTTATTATCCAGAAAAGTTTCTCTATATGAAAGTTGTTGATAATAGTTTTTAACACAATTACTCCTCCAAAAAATCAGATAAAATCAAGCTCACGAAGCTTTCCTAAAAAATCCTGAACAGACTCCTCACATTCCTGCCTTGAAACCTCATACTCAGACAGAAGCTTATCTATGATCTCACCTACAGTAATCTCTTCCTGGATAAGATCCCAGATGTCATTACCTGCGCCCTTTATCATGAAGTATTTGCCTGACTCAAAATCAATCATGACTTTTTCGCCAGAAAGATCTGTCACATTCAGCTGCTTTTTTAGTTTTACTTTTTCTGTCATCTCCACTTTCGTCTTCCTCCACCTTAATATGCTCCCTTTTTTGTTAAAAGAACTCCCACCGTCTTAAATAAAATCGCAATATCTTCTTCCAAGGTCCAGTTGTCAATATATTTCAGATCAAGCTCAACTACTTCGTCAAAGCTCTTGATATCGTTCCGCCCACTAATCTGCCAGAGCCCTGTAACTCCTGGCTTGATACTGATCCTCCTCCACTGGCCTCTCTTGTACTTGGCAACCTCATCGATTGTCGGAGGTCTTGTCCCCACAAGACTCATATCTCCCATTAGTACATTGATAAGCTGTGGAAGTTCATCTATACTGGTCCTTCTAATGAACTTACCTACCCTTGTTACCCTCGGGTCGTCTTTTATCTTAAACATGAAGCCGTCCATTTCGTTCTGCTCCATAAGTTCATCCTTGCGTTTCTCCGCATCCTGACACATACTCCTGAATTTGTACATGTTAAAGGTGCGGCCGTTTTGTCCGACACGAACCTGCTTAAAAATAACAGGCCCGGGAGAATCAAGCTTAATTGCTATCGCGGTTATCAGCATCACAGGCGATACAATTATGATTGCAATAAGACTGAAGACAAAATCCATCGCCCTCTTTATAGCCTGCTCATAACTGTTAAGTGTGATCGTATGATATGTGATAAGCGGGTATGTTCCAACAGAACTAACATAACTATTAGATCTGTGCATTCTGCGTGAGTATGAAACATCCATCACAACCTTGACAGTGACTCCCATTTCAAGGCACATGTCTATATATTGCTGTATCTGTTCAATATTGTCATCACTATGCTGTATAAAATAGACCTGATCTATCTCGTTATTCCTGACAATCTGCTCGATGTCATCAATAACTCCCAAGATATTGAACACCTTTTTATCAGGAAGCTCTCTATCCAGAATATATCCCACTTCCTCTACCTTGACGCTTGTCTTGTTCAGAAAATAATTGAACTTCTCGTACTCTTCAAAAGTACCAACAAAGGCCGCTCTAGGAGCCAGCCTGTCTGCAAATATCATTTGGAAAAATCTGCTGAATACCATATTGATGCATATGGCCACATATACCCAGAAAATAAAATGAAGATGAAATCTTCTGATATTGATATGAGGATTATAGACATACATAAGTCCCATAGTGATTCCAGTAGCCAGAATCCAGGACTTACTGATAGTTTTCCAGAACCTGTCCATATAGAAAAAGAAAGTCACATCGTATATTCTGGACTCTTTATTAGACAGGATATATATTGTACCAAAAACCACAACAAGCGCGAGACATTTTGGCTGTGTCGTTGGTAAGATCACATCCTCAAACGCCTTGCGCTCTATAAAATAAACAATAAAGAGGACTACAATATCCTCCATCATTTGTATAATATTTGTGTTTGCCCCTTTGTTACTGCGATTCATCGTAATACTGCCCCAACATCTTAGTATTAATCAAAGATATTGATAAATCTCATGATAGTCTCCTCTATATTACCACCCCTAAGTTCGTATGGTTTAAAGTCAAACGTCCTTGCTTTATCAATATAATCCTTTAATTCAGTTACCTCTTCACAGCAAAGAACACATCCCTTGGATGAAAATGCCTTCGCAATCTGACACTGATGATCGTCAACATGCTCTGCATACCTGTTCTTGCGTGGTACAACTATTATAGGCTTACCACAATTGATGCCTGTAATAATCGTTCCTACACCTGCATGAGTAATAAGCATGCTGCACTCCGCAATTTTCTTATTATACTCATCGGCATCCATAAAATCGGTATATTCACAGTTCTTGGGAACATAGTCTGAGTGACCCTTCTGAATATATATATCTTCAGAAAGGACCAAAGCCAGCTCATCTGCTGCCTTAACCAGTCTATTCATCTGAAATTTCTGCGTCCCCAATGTGACAAATATCAAAATATACCGCCTCCAAGCATCGACTTCGGATATTTCTCTAGCATATCCTCCCACTGTACCATGAATAAATCTGACATGTTATAAACAAGCTTACCAGTAAGAGATGGCTCCGTGACTCTTGCAAAAGACTCAACATAAACCACCTTGATACCAAGAAGTTTGCCTACCACACAGAATGGATATGCTACCAAAGCTCCGGTTGTAATTATAAAGTCTGGTTTTTCCTTGAGCAGAATAGAAAGCGTCTTAAAAAACAGCCAAATAAACTTTGGAAAAAATGTAATCTGCTTTCTGTTCATCATTGGAACAAGATACCTTTTTTCACAGAAATCCTTGATCTCGAAATCACTTTTCTCTGTTACTAAAAAGCAGTCATACATCCCCTCGATTTCCTTCAGACGGGAAATTTCCTCAAGATGTCCCCCTGAAGATGCTACGAATGCAATCTTCTTAACCCCTTTTTTCATATTGTCCTCCACATTCAGATACACGTCCCCAAACTCATGTGCATCTGACCCCTCATGTAAAAAACTCTGACTGAAAACCTCTTTTAAGAAATCTAAATATAAAAACTTACAATATCTAATTTATACCTATTATAATCATAAAATCTATCATATTTGTTAGAATTTTTGAATAGAAAAAACTAATAAAATTCTTGATTATTTTCAAGGTTTTATTGATTAGATTGCAATCAATCTAAAAAAGCCGTAAAATTAGATAACTTATTCAGATTTCAGGAGGATTTTTTATGCTCTTTACCAAAATGCACGGATGCGGCAACGACTACGTTTACGTAGATGGTGCCAGGGAAAATATTCCCCAGGATAAAAAAAGTGAGCTTGCAAGAAAAGTTTCTGACAGGCACTTTGGAATTGGTTCAGATGGCCTTATATTTATCAATCCAGTTTCCGATCCATCCATTGATTTTGAGATGGAAATGTACAACGCCGACGGTTCAAGATCTGAAATGTGCGGAAACGGAATAAGATGCGTTGCCAAATATGTATATGACAACAGACTAACCGACAAAAAGAACCTTGTAATAGTAAGTGCCGGCAAAAAGAAATATATAGATCTTACAATAGGTGATGACAACCTTGTGTCCTCAGTAAAGGTTGATATGGGTGCTCCTATCTTAAAGCCTGAGCTTGTACCGGTTTCACCTGATAAGCTTCAGGCAAATAGCAAGGAGACTACCGGATCCCAGTATTCCTCTGCAAACAGCTCTTTCCCTGATGCTGTGATAAATGCCCCTGTCACAATAGATGGCAAAGATTGGAATATCACCTGCGTTTCCATGGGAAATCCTCACGCAGTAGTTTTCCTGCCGGAAGATGTGGATCTTGATAGTTTCGATATTGAAGCCATTGGACCAAAATTTGAAAATAATGAGATATTCCCTAACCGCACCAATACTGAATTTGTAAAGGTAGACAATAGAGGCTCAGTCCACATGCGTGTGTGGGAAAGAGGCACTGGAGAAACCCTTGCCTGCGGAACAGGATGCTGCGCCACAACTGTTGCCTGTATTCTAAACGGTCTTACAGATGAAAGGGTTGATGTTCATGTTCTTGGAGGAATAGTTACCTGCTCCTGGAATGGTGACCTTGAGTCTTCCGTTATCATGGAGGGCCCTGCAACTACAGTATTTGCCGGAGAAATTGCAATAGACTGATCAAAAAAGACAACTGACCACTTTTTTAAGTATGATCAGTTGTCTTTCTTATTTTCATTATTTACTTTTCTCTTTACCTTTTTCACGAGCCACAATGTAAATTCTCTGGCTCTCAGCAGTTGGTGCCTTGTGAGTATCTGCATCAACTATAGTGACTAGCTCTAGCCCCGCTTCTTTCAAATAGTACTTCATATCCTCCACCGTATATCCTCTCTGATAATGTGTCTCCGAAAAACGCCTGAATACATCCTCCTCCCCAGAAGTCCTGACAAAAATAGTCAGATCGTATTCATTTATGTGCTCTTCTTCGTGATAGTAATTATCCCAAATAAAGCTGCAGTCCTCACGATTCTCCGCAATCGTAGCATCTCCTATCACATCTCTGTATTTGTAGAGAGTGTTGAAATCAAAAATAAATATACCACCCGGATAAAGGAAATTGTTAACAAGCCTAAAGGTCTCGATCACATCCTCATCCTCAAGCAAGTAATTGATGCTATCGCACACACTTACAATAGTTCCGGCAGTGCAGTACAGATCAAGCTCTCTCATGTCCTGCTCAAGGTACATTATATCTAGTCCTGCCTCTGATGCCTTGTTCCTTGCTATGTTCAGCATCTCTGGAGACATATCAATCCCCATGATGTCATAACCCTTTTTCTTCATGATCTGGGTAAAAGAGCCAGTGCCGCAGCCAAGCTCAACCACAAGATTTCTCTCCTGTAAAAGAGCTGCCTCTGTATCCTCTATAGCTTCCGCATCAGCCTCAGCTTCCGTACCTGCCTCTGCATTGCTCTCAATATAAGGCCTTGATATTCCATACTCGTCTATAAGCTCAGCAACATAGTCTCCCCACACTTCGTAGGGGGTCTCATCCATAAAGGTGTCATATACAGTTGCAAAATCTGAATATGCTTCCATATAAAGCTCCTACAATCAGCCAAAGGTTCCAACTAAAAGATTGGCAACCACAAAGCTTCCTACGCCCATGATAGTACCTGCAAGTGCAACACCACCGACTACTGCCATTACGCTCTTTTTAAAGTCCATATCAAGAATGCTGGCAGCAAGAGTTCCTGTCCACGCACCAGTTCCAGGAACCGGAATACCTACAAAAAGAAGAAGTGCCCAGTACAAGCCTCTTCCAGCCTTAGCCTGGAGCTTGGTTCCTCCCTTTTCACCTTTTTCAAGACAGAAAGTAAAGAATCCTCCGATCACAGGTTTCTCTTTGCCCCACTCAAGCACCTTTCTCGCAAAAAAGAAAATGAAAGGTACAGGAAGCATGTTGCCAATTGCAATAATAATATATGCAAGAAGCATGTTGAAATTTGGATCAGCAACCTTAATTCCCTGGGCAATCGGAATAGCTCCTCTAAGTTCAACAAGTGGAACCATAGCCCACAAAAAAACTATCAAATATTTCTTCAGCATTAAATAATCTCCTTTAGTACGCTGATAAGGGTATCCATCTCCTCATCAGTTCCTATGGAGATTCTAAGATACTCACTTATCCTTGGTAAATCAAAGCGACGAACTATTATATCATGCTGACGCAAATATTCAAATAGCTCCTTGCCAGGCCTGTCTGGGTGCATTGCAAAGATAAAGTTGGTCTTGGAATCCGCAAAAACAAAGCCAAGTTTAGAAAGTTCTTCCTTGGTTCTTTCTCTGGTCTTTATTATCATGCTCCTGGTCTTTTCAAAGTAGTCCCTGTCCTCGATTGCCAAAGCTCCCAGTTCAAGGCTTGGCATATTCATGGTATAGGAGTTAAAAGAAAACTTGGCATCGGACAAATATCCAATAAGCTTCTTGCTACCAAAAGCATAACCAATCCTCATTCCGGCCATAGACCTGGACTTAGAAAAAGTCTGGACTACCAGAAGGTTATCATACTTATCAATAAGAGGAAGCGCTGATTCTCCGCCAAAATCCACGTAGGCTTCATCAACGATCACAACCACATCAGGATTTCTTTTTACAATTTCTTCTATTGCAGAAAGAGAAAGCTCTACTCCTGTCGGTGCATTGGGGTTTGCTATGACAATGCCTCCATTTTCCCTGAAATAATCTGAAGGTTCTATAGTAAAGTCGCTCTTTAAAGGAATCTGCTCATAAGGAATCCTGTAAAGTTGCGCCCATACATCATAAAAAGAATAGGTGATATCAGGGAAAAGAACTGGCTTATTCGAATTAAAGAATGTCAAAAAGGCCATTGACAGCACATCATCAGATCCTACTCCCACAAAAACATTGTCCTTATCAACTTTATAAAAATCAGCAATTGCATTAACAAGGCGGCTGCAGCCAGGATCAGGATATTTCCTGAAGGCATCTGCATCCATATTTCTAAGCGCCTCTTCCACAGCAGGTGCTGGAGGATAAGGGTTTTCATTAGTATTTAGCTTTATAATATTCTTGATCTTAGGCTGTTCGCCTGGAGTATATGGTATGACTTTTCTAACATTTTCTTCCCAGCTCATTGTATTTCCTCTACTTTCTCACTTTCACGCTCTACTAAGATAAAGACATTCTACAACAAAAAAATCCGCCTCTCAAGTCCTTCTTGAAAGGCGGATAAAGTCTGAAATTATCAACCAGTAACTGCTGCAAGTACTGGTACTCTGATAAATGCCAGCGTTCCATAGCGTGTCATATCAACAACCACGTGGTCCTTGCGAATCTCTGCTGTTGGAAGCTGTACCCATTTACCGTTCTGAAGCTGATAAACAGCAATTGTATCGCCGGCAACCACACCTGGCATGTAGAAATTAACTCTTGCTGTCCTAAAGCCTACCGTTGATGAAACTGTAACACAGTTGATAAGGCCGCCCCTTACACTTCCTGCAAGAGTATTGGCTGATGTAAGTGTTCCCCCGTCAGGAACACCGAGTACAAAGGTGACATTACTTCTGCCGCCGTTTATCTCTACATGTCCGCCCTGGCCAATTATGTTGCCATTAAAGGAGACAGCGTTATTTCTAATTAGCTGCTGATTTCTGTAATCAGGTCCTGAAGAACCTCTTGATGGAGCTGGCGCACTCTGCTTGCTGTTTGCAGTTGCCTTTACAGCCTCTATAAGAGCTGAAATCTGTGCTGACTGGGTTTTGTTGGCCTGTTCAAGCTTCTCATAAGCTTTTTTCTGAGCCTCCAGTTCAGCCTTAAGCTGTGCAATCTCCGCCTGTGGACTGATAGAGCCCTCACCAGAATTTCCAGTGCCTGCTGAATCAGTAGCACAAACACAAATACTAGATGATACGATCATCATTCCTGCCATTACGAGAGCCAGAATCTTTTTCATTTTTCTACGCCTCCATACTTTCTTAACAACTTTAGAAATCATCAGGATCACCATAATCCACGTATCTGTCTATCTTCCCTGCCACATCTCCCACAAGGCATCCAACTACCACTAATTGTTTGCCTGAGGAAGGATCAACTGTCGAAAGTGTGATTATGAAATTGTCAGGCTGTACCTGGTTCTCCCAGCCCTCTCTAACTATTTTGCTCATGCTTCTTGAATAAATCTCATCCAGAAACTGCTGACATCCAGAAGCATAGCTAAAATCATATTGCTCAAGAAGCCTTGTATCTTCTCTTAGGTATGCGGCAAATGTGTAATAGATAAGCGCATTTCCTTTCATATATACGTAAATGTATCTATGTTCGTCAAAAAATTCCTGATCAAGAAACTTACACAGAGGTGCAAACATTGTGCCATCTGATGGTGATGAGCCGTGGAGCACTTCATTGAAGTCGCACATGTCATTTAAGTTTGCAGCTTCTATATAGATTGCGCCCTTAGGATCCTCTTTTCCCAGATAATCATGAGTCTGGTAAAAAGAATCATCTCCATCGCCCCTTTGAAGCACAGGATAATCAATCCCGGCCTCTGGTATCCTTATCCAGGCAAAGATATCACTGTTTTGCCTTGAAAGTTCGCTGACATCAACGTAATCAGAGCCCTCTTCCGTAGTTTTCTTACTGGAAGTCTTGCCACAGCCTGCTATCAGCGCAAGGCAAAGGCAAATAACTAATATTCTTACAATTCTATATCGGCTTTTTTTCTCCAAAACTTTAGTCTGCATAATCAACTTTTTCATAAAAAACTTCAATTATTGTTTTGTAGAGATCATCCTCATCCACATAGAATTCCTCATACTGGCCATTTTTCTGAGTTTCACCGTCTATCATCATAAAATCAGAGGCATCAAAGGAATATCTTGTCATATAAGGAGCAAGATACGAAATCTCGTCTGCTGTAATATCCGTTACCATCTTGTCACTTATTGCTGTAAAAAGATCTATGGCAGCGTTACTATTTTCCATGCTCATGGTCCTTGCTGCCTTGATAAATCCGTTCAGGTACTGGCGCTGTCTCTCAAGTCTCCTGTCGCTGGAGCCAAAGAGCTTAACATCTCTGCTCTTTACGTAGTGAAAGGCGCTCTCTCCTTCAAGATGGACCTGGGCTCCCTCAACCAGCTTACTATCCCATTTGGTCAGATCTTCCAGAACAGTCACATCTACGCCGCCAACAATGTCATTTATTGTAGAAATGGCGCTCATGTTGATAGCTGCATATCCATGGATTGGAAGCTGGTAAAAGAGATTTGAAACAGCCTTGACCTGATATTCACAGGACTCTTCCATTCCATTTCCAAAGCCATGCTGAACAGCAATCTGCGCGATAGTTGTAGTCATGTATCTGCCATAATCATCATAGATATCCACATCTGTCATGGTGTTTCTATTAATTCCAATGATCTTTATGCTCTCGTCGTGGGGATTTAATACCAGCAGGAAAAGAGCATCCGCCTGGCCACCATCTGTGCCCTCCTGCACCTCTTTTACCACCTCATCGTCCTTGTCTATTCCCATGATGAGAAAGGTAGTAATGTCCTCGTTGTAGTCATAGACATTACCGTTGTACCTTACCCAGTCGTTCTCCCAGACTGCACTGTTCTCTGCAGGTCCGCCAGCCATCTCTTCATCAAACATAGGTGAAGTGGTAGCCGACTTGGAATCCAGATTCTGTTTGCCAAATATCCTCATGGCTTCAAAGGTAGTAAGGCCGCCCGCTATAATGGTCATAAGAACCGCCCATACCACAAGGATTATTCTGCCTGTTTTCCTCATAAGCTATATTTCTCCAATCGCAGAATTCTATTCTCCCGTAACTTTTATCTATATGTTCTCTTATCTCCCTATCTTCACATATACTAGTATTCTTCATCCAATGACGCAGAACTACCCTCTGCGCTGCTATACATCTCACCTGAATCCCCAAAACTTAGATTAGGATACATTTCTTCAAGAGTTTCCTCCTCTGTCTCACCTTCAATGTCTTTTATATCAGCAGGAAACACTCTGGACTGCTTGGTGACATTGCCGCTATAATCTGCCACAGCATAGTAAACAACCGCCGTCTCAGCTTCTCTGTTTAAAACAACCTTTTCCACAACAATCCTGTTTGTCAGATCTCCATCTCTTGAATCATAGGCATTTATTCCAGCAATAAGATCAGACTCTGTGGTTGTGGAATCATACATAAGATTCAAAGCTGAAAATCTAAACTCCGGCTCCTGTCTGTCACTCCTACCGTAAGCAATTACGATAAGCGCAATCAATACACCGCTTAACATTGTAAAAAAAATCCCCAGAATATTTCCCTTCACGTTAATCTCCTGTAAGTCATCTTTTTAGTCGAAACTATAAATTAGATAAATTCTCAGTCCTTGCGCATTACTCCTGCCAGATAATTAAGTTCGTCCAGGTCATCATCAGAAGGCTCCTTTTCTGCACTAGCCTTTGGTTTGGACGGTACCTCAATATTATCTTCTCCGTATTTGCCATAGTACTTGCCATAATACTTGCCGTAATATTTGCCATAGTAGTTTCCATAATGGCCATAATATCCTTTACCTGTTATATCGACCTTGTTAAGGACAACGCCCAGCATCTTGGCTCCCGCCTTATCAAGCTGATCTTTTACCCTTTGGGCAAATCTGTAGCTTATAGCATTTGATTCTATGACCATGACAGTTCCATCGCACTGCTTGGCCACAACAGCAGCATCGATAACGCTTCCAAGAGGAGGTGTATCAATTATGATATAGTCAAAGACCTGCTTCATGTTTTCAAGGGCCTTGCCAAAAATCCTGCCTCCTAATAGCTCACTGGGGTTTGGTGGCACAGGGCCACTGAAAATAACATAGAGATTAGGAGTATCTGTCTCGCAGATAACGCTTGATAATCTCTCCCTTCCCACAAGGCAGTGGGTAAGGCCAAGGCGAACAGAGCCAGTCTTGTATCTTCCAACAAGTACCGACTTACGCATATCAGCATCCACCAGCACAGTCTTTTTACCTGCCTCTGCAAAGGCTCTTGCAAGAGCCATGGCAACTGTAGTCTTTCCCTCTCCAGGGGTACAGCTTGTGATGGATACCACCTTCACATTCTGTCCACTAAATTCGATATTACTTCTAAGGGTCTTATATGCCTCTTTTATCTGATAGTTATTTTCTGATTGGCTAAAATGAAGCTTGGCGTTCTGCATTTATCCCCCTACTTACTCTTTTTTGGCTTTTTCTTTTTCTTCTTATCCTGTTCATCCAGTGTCAGCGGTATAAGTGCCAGAGTGCTCATTCCAAGATATCTTTCCACATCATCATTGCTCTTTATTGAGTCATCCAAAAGATATCCAAGGATAGCAAAAAAGGCTACTACAACAGCTCCCAAAAAGCCTGCAATAACTGTCCATCTCACAACGCTGGGGCTTGACTTGGATGTAGGAACATTAGCTGTTTCCGCTACATTTATGGCATCAATATCCATAACGTTTGTGATATGTTCGCTGGCCACCTCTCTTATGCAGTTGGCTATCTTCATAGCCATAAGAGGATCTTCGTCTTTTACAGTGATAGCTACAATTCGCGTATCAGAAGGGGTATCAACCTTCAGAACCTCGTACAGATCCTTATACTCCATATCAACAAGATGAAGCCTCTGGATTACTTCCTCCAAAACTCTTCTGGATTTTATAAGCTCTGCATAGTCCTGTGTCAGCTGTGTAGATATCTGCACATCAGAGTACGTTACTGTCTGATTCTCCTCTTTGTTGAGAATATAAATCTTGGTGGTTGACTCATACTCAGGATGTATCACAAATTTGCTGAGAAATAGCCCTGATAGTGCAAAAAATACTCCAGCACTTATGATCAGAAAGGCTCTTCCCATCAGAACCGCAAATAATTCCCCAAGATTAATTTCTAGCACGTCGTCTTTGTTGTTCATCAATCTCCCCTGGTATTTACAATACTTCGTTGTTTATAACTGACATTGGGTTATCGTAAAAGATTTTTTGGCTGTAAGCATCTCCAAATTTTTTAGCCACATAATTTCTGCATTCAAGAATCTCTGGTGCCCTGCTCTTGCAGTCATGGGCATCTGTAGCCACAAAGTCCACCAGCCTGTTCTTTAATAGTTTCCTTGTAAAATGAGAAATTCCAAATCCGTATTTTCCCATCACACTTGATGCGTTGACCTGTATACAGCATCCCATATCTATTAGGTCCTCTACGTATGAATAATGGGATACAACATCTGAATATCTCTCAACATGGGCTATTATTGGAATGTAGCCTGCTGTCTGAACCTGATATATTCCGTTATGTATAGCTCTAAATGGGGTTGTGGGATGAAACTCAACCAAACAATAATCAGAGTCAGCCAGAGTACAGATCTTGCCCTTCTCAAGTTCCCTCTGGGTCTCATCACTATAGTAAATCTCGTTTCCAGAATATAGATGAATATGAAGTCCTGCCCTATCTGCCAGTTCCTGGAGTTTGCCGCAATAAACCTTGTTGTGCTCAGGACTTACATTATGATGCATTGGTTTGTGATGAGGAGTAAGAATAATGCGTTCAATACCATTTTTCTCCGCAATTTGCAGCATCTTCAGACTAGTCTCCATATCTGGTGACCCATCGTCTACACCTGGCATAATATGACAGTGAATATCTATGGATGATAGCATATCGCTCCTTGTTGTATATGTGTTTTATTCATTGTAATATCATAATCTCTTAACACGTTTTCATTATTGCGTTCAAGAAGTTATGGTATTACAAATTAATTATACACCAGTTTTTAGATCAGATGATATAAAAAAGTGCAACTGACAAAGAATCTCTCTTTATCAGTTGCACTCATGTTACCTTTTACCCTTATTTTTGTTGGATGCGATCAAGACTTTCCCTATGATTCCGCCTATACCCATAATAACAAATAATGCTGTTAGGAAAATCATTATTCCCTGGTCATCTACATATCTGGAATCAGAATAAACAATCTTACAACACAGTCCTGTAATGATACCACCTACGACTCCCATAGCAATAGATAAAGTACAATTCCGGTTAATTCCTTCAAGTCTATTCTTGTCGATGACAAGAAGAATTATATATAAAACTAGAAGTATCCCAACAATTATTGCTGTCATGTTGGCTCCATGTCTGCTTCCCTCAGAACTGCCAATTGTCATCTTCTTGCTCACGGGATTAACACGCACTTCCGAAAGTTCCTGATCTGGTGGATCGATTTGGCTGGATATAGTTTTAACATGCCACTCATCCTCATAATACCAGTGAACATTATAAGTATATTCGTAATATACACCTTTTCGGTTTACGACTTCCCTACTAGTTACATCCGTAATATAGGCAGGAGCAGTGTCATAATCACTCATTTCATCCGCAGACTGATATTGCATGATTGTAAGGCCAAAGAACATTACCGCACAAAACACACATATTAGTCTCATTGTGGCATAATCTTTTTCCACAATCATCCTGATTACTCTTGAAAAATCCGCCATTTGTCATTTTCCTTCTCTTAACTATTCTGATAATACTACTATAGCCGCAGGAAAATGAGATAAAAATTCCCACAACAGAGAATTAGTATACTCTAATTAGGCGAATTTGTTGAGCTTTGGATCATACTTGTACCCTATACCCTCTAGTTTACGTACTATTTCATCAAGCTCGTCTTTGCTAATATCAAGCCCCTCTGACAAGGCATCAAGCCCCTGATATTCATCTCGAAGCTTCATGTTGATAAAGCTAAGCAGCATTACTGGATCCTGTGGTATCATTCTTTTCTCCTTACTATGAAAGTCTTTTAATTCAGCCCTTCACACCTCTGGCTACAAGTTCTCCGTCTCTTACATCAAACTCTATAGTATCATGTGGATTTATCTCATCCTGAAGGATCAGCTTGGCTGAAAGCGTCTCCACATATTTCTGGATATATCTCTTAAGAGGTCTTGCTCCATAAATTGGATCATATGCATTGTCAATAACATAGGCTTTGGCCGCAGGAGTAAGAGAAACTGTAATCTCTCTGTCCGCCAGACGCTTGTTAAGATCTGCTATTACAAGATCAACAATGCCTCCGATATTCTCCTTGGTAAGAGGCTTAAACATTATGATCTCATCAAGTCTGTTAAGGAACTCCGGTCTAAAGTGAGCTCTAAGATCCTCCATGGTCTCTTTCTGAGCTTCGTCACTTATAGTGCCATCATCCCTGATTCCATCAAGAAGATACTGAGCACCAATGTTAGAAGTCATGATAAGGATAGTATTCTTGAAATCCACCGTTCTACCCTGAGAATCAGTTATTCGTCCATCATCAAGAACCTGCAGGAGAATATTAAACACATCAGGATGTGCCTTCTCAACCTCATCAAATAAGACTACCGCATAAGGCTTTCTCCTGACTGCCTCAGTAAGCTGGCCGCCCTCATCATAGCCCACATATCCTGGAGGAGCTCCGATAAGTCTGGATACGCTATACTTCTCCATATATTCACTCATATCAATCCTGACCATGTTGTTCTCATCGTCGAACAAGGCCTGTGCAAGACTCTTGGCAAGCTCTGTCTTACCTACACCAGTTGGCCCCAGGAATAAGAAGGAACCAATTGGCTTAGTAGGATCCTTGATGCCAGCCTTGGATCTCATGATAGCTTCTGAAACCTTTACAACGGCTTCGTCCTGGCCAATAACCCTCTGATGAAGCTCATCCGAAAGATGAAGGGTCTTATTTCTCTCACTCTCTGTAAGCTTGCTGACTGGAATGCCGGTCCATCTGCTGATGATACCTGCGATTTCCTCATCAGATACTCTTTCATGTACCAGAGTTGTCTCAGACTCTTTCTCTCTTGCCAATGCCTCAGCCTCTTCCAGCTGCTTCTTAAGCGCAGGAAGCCTACCATACTGAAGTTCTCCAGCCTTCTCGTAATCGCCATTTCTCTGAGCTATAGCAATCTCAGAATTTATGGTATCTATCTGCTCACGCATGGCAGCAAGCTTATCCACTGCCTCTTTCTCATTGGACCACTGAGCCTTTCTGGAATCGAATTCTTCCTTGAGCTCAGCAAGTTCTTTCTGCAGATTAGATAGTCTTTCCTTACTAAGAGAATCGTCCTCTTTCTTGAGAGCTGCCTCCTCAATCTGCATCTGCATGATCTTACGGTTAAGCTCATCAAGCTCTGCTGGCATGGAATCCATCTCAGTCTTGATAAGAGCGCAGGCTTCATCCACCAGGTCTATAGCCTTGTCCGGAAGGAATCTGTCTGAAATGTATCTGTTAGAGAGAACCGCCGCACTTACAAGGGCTGAATCCATGATTTTGACCCCGTGGAATACCTCGTATCTCTCCTTGAGTCCACGAAGGATACTGATTGTGTCCTCTACTGTAGGTTCATCAACCATTACTGGCTGGAAACGTCTCTCAAGGGCCGCATCCTTCTCAATGTATTGTCTGTACTCATTAAGAGTTGTAGCACCGATACAGTGCAGTTCGCCCCTTGCCAGCATAGGCTTTAACATATTGCCGGCATCCATAGCGCCATCAGTCTTGCCAGCGCCTACTATAAGATGAAGCTCATCAATGAAAAGAATTATCTCACCATCAGAGCCCTTAACATCCTCAAGAACTGCCTTAAGCCTCTCTTCAAATTCGCCTCTGTACTTGGCACCAGCCACCAGTGCTCCCATATCAAGAGAAAAGATTTTCTTGTCCTTAAGAGCTGATGGGACATCGCCACTAGCTATTCTCTGAGCCAAAGCCTCTACAACTGCAGTCTTACCAACACCAGGCTCGCCAATAAGAACCGGGTTATTCTTGGTCTTACGGGACAAAATCCTGATCACATTTCTGATCTCAGTATCTCTTCCAATTACAGGATCAAGCTTCTGACGTCTGGCCTTCTCCACAAGCTCTGTACCATACTTGTTAAGAGTATCATAGGTAGCCTCAGGGTTGTCTGTTGTAACATTCCTATTACCTCTGACCTCAGACAGTACCTGAAGGAATCTGTTCCTATCGATGCCGAACTGACTCAGTATCTCCCTGACTTCTCTATTAGGTTTCTTGATGATAGCCATAAAAAGATGCTCTACAGATACATACTCATCCTTAAGAGCCTTGGCCTCATCCTCTGCAGACATAAGTGCTTTGTTCAGGTCAGCACCCACATAAGGATTTCCTCCCTGAACCTTGGTCCTCTTGGCTATTCCCTGCTCGATTCTCCTGATAAAAGAATCCCTGTCTACGCCCATCTTCTCAACAAGTCTTGCAATGAGACTATCCTCAATGGTCATAAGAGCATATAAGAGATGTTCCTGTTCTATCTCCTGATTGCCATATTCCATAGCAATCTTCTCGCAGTTATTAACCGCCTCTATGGATTTCTGTGTAAATTTCTGAATATTCATAATGCCTCCCCTCCGCAGAGATATAATGAAACTCTTCCACTATCAGCTGCAAATATACTGTATATAAGTCAATGGTCCAGGACTCACATTAATGCAATATAAAAGATTGTTATTGTTGTTCTATTACAACTATAACAATCCTTTTTTCTTTTGTCAACTCCCTCAAATCTCTCACAGCATTTCAAATATCTTTTTGCCCAGCTCTGGATACTCGTTCTCTACCTTTGTCATATATTCTATCAAGTAATCCTGAAGGTTATCCTGTCCTAAGTTATTGCCTCTTTCCATCTGCTTCTCAATCTGCTCCGCCGCAAAATACAGCAGATCCTTATCGAATTCTTTGTAAAGGCAGTGATCTATAACTTCAAAGAGACGAGGGCTTTTAATTGCTCCTAAAGCTTCGATCAGATTCTGACATTTATACGTATCATTGACGAATTCACCTCTTAGATACGCATCTATCAGTTCATCATTTATTTCATCAAAATAATCTATGCTTGCACATTCTGACACGGTAGGATACTCATATGCCAGTTTTTTGGTATCAAAGTCAAACTCAGTTTCGTCATTAGTAGTAACCGGTTCTAATCTGATAACTTTTTTAGTCGCGACATGTACGCTTTCAATCTTTCTTTCGTCTATCCATGGTTCTGAAAAATTGAAGCGCGCATCATTTGCTATAAGAAACTTTTCTTTTTTCTTATTTACATCTTGCCAAACAGTATAACTACATCTTGATATAACAACTGCTCTGACTTTTCTGTGTTCCATAGCAGCTGCCATTGCCTTGTGATGCCCATCCAAAAGAGCTGTAAGATTACCGTCCATGTAATACGCAATAGCCCTGGCTCCAGGCTTATCTCTGTAATATTCAGCCCGTTCCTTGTTAAACTTGGCTTTTGGCTGGGTAGCAATGGTAAAATGAGGGGTTAATAGTCCCCATTCACAGGCTCCTCGATAATAGACACATGACCCAGTCATTGGAATATCCTCATTAGGAAAATCCCAGAAAAGATTACCATTTCCATCTGTTGGATAAAGCTCCGTATCCCACAGAAAATAGTAATCAGACTTAAGTAGTCCAAGTAGCGGCTTCATCTGCTCAACCACAGCTTCAAAATCTGAATCTTCGGAATTTATGGCGTCAAAAGAAAACTCTTTTGTCTGCTCAAGATTATATCCGCTCTTAACTATCTTCTCGCAGGTTGGACAATAATACTCCCCACCTTGAAGCTGAAACAAGGTCTTGTCTCCAAACATTAAATTGCCGTAGCAATACTCTGTAATTTCATTTGTGTAGGCTTCCCGAAGCAGTCCCTTACCATTTTCCACAAATATAGCCACACCTGGAGCAAAGAAACCATTACCTTTTTTCCAGCTGTGCAAAATGCTTACTGTTGGCTGTCGATTGATATCTGGTTCGCTGGCTACCTGCTGCTTATCGTTTATTGATTCACTTGCTGCAGCACTTCTAGTCTCGCAATCCTGATTTTCTTTTATCTCCGAAAAGCTTTTATCAACAAAAAACCTGAACAAATCTTTAAGACTCATGCTCCCTCCTGTCTCATGGCGCAGTCCACGTTGCCGCACGCACTGCACAGTCCAGGTTTATGAACTGGCTCTTTTGAAAGTGGTACTGCAAAAAGCACACTTTTCTTTGGAATCAGCACAAACGCCTCGTTGTAGGTTACAGCCTTCTGCCCAAGAAGTCCCATAAGCTTTGGAACTTCAGACATTGGAAGCCTGTCTTCCCCTGCAAAAGTGTAATTACCTGCATACATTCCTGTTAGTTCATGGAGCTTTTCATCAATCTCCGAATAAGCCCTGGACAAGAGCTCCAGACCTATGCAATCAAGAATATAAGCCCTGTGGATATTTTCCTTTGTATCAGAAAGAAAGCTGTCCTGAAACTCGTCAAAGGCCTGACCGAGAGTAACCACCACTAACGCTTTTCTTGCGCAGTTCGTAGCATCTTTTTCCACAACTTCACCATTGTCGCCAAGAAGGCAATAGTGGAACTGAGCGTGAACCCTTGGCTCAACCTTTATGTAGAGCTTTTCTATCTCATTTTTATCTTGTTCTTTAAAGTGGTATCGCCTTGAAAAGTCTGACATACAGGCCTCATCCAGTGATACCTTAAGTGGAGTAAAATTCATTTATTTAATGAGTTCCTTATATTCATCCTGATGAGATTTAATGTACTTTAATACGCGTGTCGCTGTCAAATTCTTAATGTTTTTGCCAAGCCATTCTGTAGTAGTATATTTATCGCAATAATAGTAGCTTGAACCATATTCGTTCTTTTTTCCTCTGCTGACTACAGCAATCGTATCTGATCCGTCATCCAGTATCAGGATCGCATCTCCAATATCATCGCCGTTTACTTCACAGAATAGTACTTCCTTTATTTCATATCCTGCAAGATCTACATTCTCCATCCATGTACCTACAGTTTTTCCGGTCTCATTGCCTTCTATTATCTGAATATGTGGACGTGTACAACCATCATGAACATTCACAGAAGATGAAACAACATATTCAACCATTTCATCTGATCCATCCACAGGGGCAAGGAAGGTCTTATTTCCATATTCTTCCTCCCAAAGCTGACGGTTTGAATAAAAATGGAATGGATTTGCGGGATTCCCTGTTCCTATAAGTGTCAGGCGAGTTGCAGGTTCGCCATATCTGCCTTCAATAACAAGCTGTACTACAGGACCATTCTTAACTCCCTTTAGGATAGTCACATCTAAATTAGTAACATCACTGTACTCCAGGAAGCACATATCATACTCTTCTACATATACAAGCCCCCGAATTTTTTTCAGATCAAAATTAACAAGTCCGGTTTTTCTCTCTATATCTGCCCTGACATCGTCTCCTTTATATGCAGCAAGATCGTATTCTACATACTCTTCGCCAATTGCCTTAAGATAAGCATCTTTGGCCTCTACAGAGTAATCATCTGTATCTATTCCTGCCCCTCCATAGAGAACACTCCCCCAATTCACATCTTCAGGCTGCCTATAAGTTGTAAACGTAAACCCAACATAACCATCTCGCTCAAGGAAAGCTTCATAGTCCTTAAGCTCACTTTTTGTAAGCTCTTCGCCTTCCATCATGCCCTCACGGTCATAGCCAAAAATAGTCTCGCGCAGAACAACATATTCATCTGCTGAGATAGGTGTCTCATCCTTGTAGTAAGACATTGTTCCATCCGCTTCATCTATAGCATCAAGCCTGAAGGACTCGGTAATCTCTAAATTTCCATTATATTTATCAAAAATATATGCAGTTCCATTGCCAGCAGAGCCATAATGGATAACCCAGTTAGCGCCGTTATAGTACTGATTAGTACACTTAATCTCTGTACCTTCGCCCTGTGCAAAGCATACAACCTTGCCATCCTTGCAGTCGAAATACATATCCCCATAAACCATGTTATTAAGGATAAATTCAAGTTCCCCATCATTATCCAGATCCAAAGGCTTTTTCACAGTCATTGCACTGGTAGCATCTGTAAAGTCTTCAAATTCATAATGACTTGCATCAATTGTTTGTGTATTGCCACTTTCATCAGGAAGAGTCTCTGCCATGATCTCTCCCTGGCAAAACAGCCTGAACAATTCTCCAGGTGTAAGGTCCATTGGATTATTCTTGTATTTAGTCAAAAGATCTTCTTCAGGCTCTTCTTCCTCAATTATTTCCTCTACCTCTTCAACAGTAGCTGCTTCTGGTGCCTCTTCTTTCACTTCCTCTTTTCCAGGTTCAGCTACTGACATATCTTCCACTGAGGCCTCCGCTTCTGATTCGACTCTAATTGGTTTTTTCCCCAGTTCCTGTAAATCACATCCTGTTGCTGTAACCATGATTGCGCCAGCTAAAAGAGCTGCACTGATCCTTTTCATTTTTCATTTCCTCCCAACAAGGCTTTTTTATTCTATCTTTTATACATTCACCCGCCTTGCTTTGTTTCACACAAATGAAACTATATCAAAATATCAACTATTCTAACATAGAAAAATCTTCCAACTATCTGATCACTTTTTTGCCACATTAGTTTTTATAGTGTATTATTAAAGCGCCGAAAACATTTTATTCATTTAGATTATTGGAGAATTATTATGGTTATAAAAAATGTAAATCTTGAGACAGTGTGCGGAATCACCAGTACTCTTCCTGACAATATCCATCCTGAATTTGCCTTTGCAGGTAAGAGTAATGTTGGTAAGAGCTCACTTATAAACGGGATCATGAACCGCAAGAACTATGCCAGAACTTCCCAGGAGCCAGGCAAGACTCAGACCATCAATTACTACAACATAAATGATGAGTTCTATCTTGTGGATCTTCCAGGATATGGCTTTGCAAGAGTCCCTGAGAAGGTCAAGGAGCAGTGGGGCAAGATGATTGAGAACTACCTTCACACTTCCAAGCAGCTCCTTAGAGTATTTCTTTTAATAGATATAAGGCACGAGCCTTCAGCCAATGATGTTCAGATGTACAAATGGATTGTTCATCAGGGCTTCCAGCCAGTCATCATAGCTACTAAATCTGACAAGATCAAAAAGTCCCAGCATGAGAAGCACCTTAACATGCTCAGAAACACCCTTGGACTTCCAGATGAGATCAAGATTTTCCCTTACTCAGCCCTGTCCAAAGAGGGCCGTCAGGAAATATATGATTTCATGGATGAGCTTCTTGCTGAGGCAGCAAACACACCAGAAGCCTGACAGTTTTTTACAAACAAAAATTCGCATAATCTTATAGTGTAAAAATGAAAAAAGCAATTGGTTTGAGGTACATCCTCATTCCAATTGCTTTTTATTTATAATCATTTACTTATCTTATTTAGCTTGCTTAAGCTTCTTCTGATCCTTGTGAACAAGAAGTGGCTGGCTGGTTCCATCAACTGATGCATCTGTGATAACGCACTCGCTGATAGTCTCATCTGATGGAATCTCATACATAACATCCATCATAGTCTTCTCCATGATAGAACGGAGTCCTCTAGCTCCAGTCTCTCTCTCATAAGCCATCTGAGCTATCTTATGAACAGCCTCATCCTCGAATGTAAGCTTAACATCATCAAAATCAAAGAGCTTCTGATACTGCTTAACAAGAGCATTCTTGGGCTCTGTAAGGATTCTCATAAGAGCTTCCTTGGAAAGACCTTCAAGAGTAACTGTAATAGGCACACGTCCTACAAACTCTGGAATAAGACCAAACTTTACAAGATCCTGAGGAGTTACCTCTTTAAGAACCTCACCGATTTCTCTCTCAGACTTATCTGCAATCTCAGCGTTAAATCCGATTGAATTGCGGTCAAGTCTTGCCTCCACGATCTTATCAAGTCCGTCAAAAGCACCACCGCAGATAAAGAGAATATTGCTGGTATCAATCTGTATAAGCTCCTGGTGAGGATGCTTACGTCCACCCTGAGGAGGAACGCTTGCCACGGTACCTTCTACAATCTTAAGAAGAGCCTGCTGAACGCCTTCACCTGAAACATCACGTGTTATAGACACATTCTCGCTCTTCTTGGTGATCTTATCGATCTCATCGATATATACGATTCCGTACTGAGCTCTCTCGATATCATAATCTGCATTCTGGATAAGCTTAAGGAGAATATTCTCAACGTCCTCACCTACATATCCAGCCTCTGTAAGAGTAGTAGCATCTGCAATAGCAAATGGCACATTGATGATCTTGGCAAGAGTCTGTGCAAGATATGTCTTACCAGATCCTGTTGGTCCGATCATAATGATGTTACTCTTCTGAAGTTCAACATCATTCTTGTCTTCATTCTTGGGAGCAAGAACTCTCTTGTAATGATTGTAAACAGATACAGCCAAAACCTTTTTAGCTTCGTCCTGTCCGATTACATATTCATCAAGGAAGTTCCTGATCTCTACAGGCTTGAGGAGGTTGATCTGCTGGTCTCTGCCTGTAACAGGCTCATCCTCAAATTCTTCCTCAATAATATCTGCACAAATGTCTACGCACTCGTCACAAATGTAAACCCCTGCAGGTCCTGCTATTAACTTTTTAACCTGATCCTGTGTCTTGTTACAAAAAGAGCACCTGATCTCACCGGAATTCTTTCCTGCCATTATTAGTCCTCATTTCTAATATAAAATGCCTTCTTAATTACTTCTTGTCATCCTTCTCAGATGGACGATTCTCAATGATTGAATCGATAAGGCCATAATCAAGAGCCTCCTGAGCTGAAAGCCAGTTATCTCTCTCAGTATCAGCAGCTACCTGCTCATATGTCTTGCCACAGTTTGCAGCAAGCATTCTGTTCATCTTCTCTTTAGTCTTGAGAATGTGCTTGGCAGCAATCTCAATCTCTGTAGCCTGGCCCTGTGTTCCACCAAGTGGCTGATGGATCATAACTTCTGCATTAGGAAGAGCCATTCTCTTACCCTTAGCGCCGCCTGCAAGAAGGAAAGCACCCATGCTGGCAGCCATTCCGATACAGATTGTGCTAACATCACACTTGATGTAGTTCATAGTATCGTAAATAGCCATACCGGAAGAAATCTCTCCTCCAGGGCTGTTGATGTACATGTGGATATCCTTGTTAGGATCTTCCGCCTCAAGGAAAAGGAGCTGAGCCACAATTGTGCTGGCTGAAGCTGCATTAACCTCTTCTCCCAAAAATACAATTCTTTCTTTTAAAAGTCTGGAGTAGATATCATAGGATCTCTCTCCACGGCTTGTCTGTTCAATGACGTAAGGTATTAAACTCATATCTGTCTTCCTTTCATCTTACTGTAATGGCAAATGCAAATGCACATACTATTTACATTATAATTTAATTATTGATTTTTTTAAAGTCTTTAGCACTTACGAGCAATACTACGCTACAATTAGATTTTATGCAACCTTTATTTTATAAAAAAACTATGAAAAGCGCGAGGACGTATGACCATCCTCGCGCCTTATATATTCATTGCGTCAAAAGATATGAATTAAGCCTCTTCTTCTGTCTTCTTCTTTCTAGTTGTTCTCTTAGGCTTCTCTTCAGCTGTAGCATCATCTGCAGCCTTCTTAGTTGTCTTTCTTGTTGTTGTCTTCTTAGCTGGCTTCTCCTCAGCGTCCTTGTCAGCTGCTGCCTTCTTGGTAGTAGTCTTCTTGGCTGCTGCCTTCTTGGCACCTTCCTTAACATTCTCTACAAGGAAATCAGCTGCCTTCTGAACTGTGAGATCCTCACGCATTGTCTTAAGCTCGCCTTCACCCATAAGACCCTTAAGCTTATCTGCGTCCATCTTGTACTGCTCAGCCATTTTAGCAAGCTCTGCCTCGAAATCATCATCAGAAACTGTGATCTTCTCAGCCTCTGCAACTGCCTCAAGAACAAGTCTAGCCTGAATTCTCTCGATAGCCTGAGGTCTAACCTGCTCAAGCATCTTGTCAACTGTGTTGCCTGTGTACTGCATGTACTGATCGAAGTTCATGCCCTGCATCTGAAGTCTCTGTGCAAAGTCATTAACGATCTGTCTCTGCTGAGTCTCGATCATAGCCTCAGGAAGCTCCATCTCTGAATCTTCTATAACAGCCTTAACTACGAGATCCTCTCTGTTAGCCTTCTCAGAAGCTGTCTTGCGCTCTACGAGCTTGTTCTTAACATCTTCCTTGTACTCAGCAAGTGTATCGAAATCAGATACATCTGAAGCGAACTCATCATTGAGCTCTGGAAGCTCCTTAGCCTTGATAGCCTTAACTGTGCACTTGAAAGTAGCAGCCTTACCAGCAAGATCCTCTGCCTGGTAATCCTCAGGGAATGTTACGTTAACATCGCCTTCCTTGCCAATTTCAAATCCGATAAGCTGCTCCTCGAATCCAGGAATGAATGAACCTGAACCGATTGTAAGAGGATAATCTGTTCCCTTACCGCCCTGGAAAGCAACTCCATCTACAAATCCTTCAAAATCAAGAGTTACGATATCGTTGTTCTCAACTGCTCTATCTGTAACATCGATTGTTCTAGCGTTAGTGTTGCGCTGCTTGTCGATCTCAGCATCAACTTCCTCGTCTGTAACTTCTACGTCCATCTTAGGAACTTCTACACCCTTATATTTTCCGAGCTTAACTGGTGGCTTAAGAGCTACCTCAGCTGTAAAGATGAAGTCCTTACCAGCCTCAAGCTGCTCAACGTCGATCTTAGGTGAAGATACAACGCTCTCGCCGCACTCTTCTACTGCCTTAGGATACTCTTCCTCGATGAGCTCGTTAGCTGCATCTTCGTAGAATACTCCCTTGCCATACATCTGCTCGATCATCTTACGAGGAGCCTTACCCTTACGGAATCCAGGAAGCTGGATCTTGTTCTTATTCTTCTCATATGCCTTCTGCAAAGCCTTCTCAAGCTGATCTGCAGAAACTGTGATTTTAAGCTTAGCCATGCTCTTCTCGAGCTTCTCTACTGTTACGCTCATGTTACTATTGTTTCCTCCTAAAAAAGTCTACGCCCTTTTGGGCACAATCGGTTTACATCATATCATAATATTGTTTTTCATTCAACAAAAATGTTACGATATCTTCATATTATTTCTGAGATATCGTAACATCTTAAATATCTATCATTATATTTCTACCGTAAATTATTAAAAATCTGTCATCCTACTGACTTTACTGCCTTAAGCGCTGCCTTAACATTTGGATCCTGTGACATTCTGATGGCATCTATTGCGCACTGATAAATCTGCACCATCTGCTGAGCCTGAAGAGATGTATTTCTACTGTATTTCTCTTTCATCCCCATAAAATATGTCATTGCCTGATTAGCAACATTCTGAGAAACGTTGTGCTCCTTACAATATAGAGTTCCTGTCTTGGCATTGTATCTTGACTTGGTTGTGCCATTTCCCACACTAGTTCCAACTTTTCCAGCCCCCATTGAAGCCGCAAGCTGATTTATAAGCTCTGCCCTGTTACTCATTTATTATGTCCTGCCCTTCATATCTTTCATTCATTTTCTTCTAAATTATTCGCAGGGATATTTATACTACAGGAAAAGAGTGAAATAAACCCAATACACAAAATCTATACATTTATCTATGAGTAGCACAAAAAATATTTAAGGCAACTTTTTCTATTGTTTATTATTAACAAAATTCCGTGAAATTATAATTCTAAAATAGCAGCAACTATTGAAATAAAATATTCATACCTTCTCAATGCTCATCTGAGAATTACTATATTTCCTGTTGCCAGTCACATCCTCGTCAAACCAAGCTGCAGGATGATAGTTTCTGGCTGCCTCCTCAGAAGGAAACTCAACCTCAGCAAGGATTCTTCCCTCAAAAGGCGCCTTAAAAACATCAAGCTCTATCTTGATCTCGCCCTTCTTTATCTGTTCCTTTAAATCTGGATCAGCTTCCAGATATTCCGCAGAAAACGCATCCTCATTTAAAGGGATCAGATATCTCTTTTTCCTGATAAAATTTCCATCAGCCTTTGAAACCATATGCTCATAGCTTGCCTTATCAAGTGGCATATTGTACTCAACCTGGCCAATATTCTCACTCTTTTTATCAGCAAAAGAGCTGTCTGGAGTCCCTTTATACGTCATATAGTAAATATCATCCTGGCGTCTTACCCTAATCGCAGGATGCACATTAAGATACCCCTGCTCAATCTCATGAAATGGATATTTGTCCAGGTCAAAAGATATCTCTTTTACCGTAAATTTCTTCTCAATTTCAATTCCCATACTAGTCCTCAAAAATAGGGAGTGATCCTATCACTCCCTACACTTATCATCAGAAAGTTACAACCTCTGGATCACTTGTAAATGAACTGAAAGTTGCTGTCGCATTTTTGAGATAGAACACCTCTGTATTTCCATCGTCAGCCTTGTACATACCCTGAAGTGAAGGATATGCATCCAGCATAGACTGTCTTGCCTCTATTCTGTCATCCTCTACAAGCTCAGCAGCTACCCTGAGCCACTGTCCATTCATAAATGCACAGATCTCAGCCTTTGGATTAGCGTGAAGCTGCTTGGATACATTCTTGACCTTACCAGTCTGGATATAGAGCTTACCCTCAAAAATGTGCGCAGTGCCAAAAGGTCTTACCCTCGGCTGATCTCCCTCTACTGTTGCAAGATAATAAGTTCCTGCATCCTTCAAAAACTTTGCTACTCGTTCCATGTCGTCACCTCCTATAATTTACTCAGATACCTTAATTTTACTTTATTGTGCTAAATCGTCAATCCATCTCTATTAAGTAATCCTATATTGTCGGCCCACTCTCCATACGATGTTTTTATACCCCAAAAATCCAGTTTTTTTCTACCATTAGCCATACATCCAGCGCTAGTAAAGGTGACAATTAAAACCAAAAGTAAAATGCTTATTCTTTTCATTTAACCCTCACTAGATGCATGTCATCCGCAAACTTATATATTTCTACATTTGGTGCATATTCCAACACATAATCCGCACTAGCATCTATCCATTTTTCTTCTGTGCTATAGTCAAGTACAACCTTCTCTATTCCATTAAAATGCTTTAATATTTCATATTTTTCTTTTGTTGGACCTGCCCCCTCATCGCATAGTATCACTACAGGAATATTATAATTAACTGGATAATCAGCTATTTCATATTCTCCTCCAATAATTTTGATAGAAATATATTTAATCTCAGCATTATTACTCATACCCAAGTCTTCAGACAAAAACTGATACCCATATCTGCTATCCCCATCTGAAAAAAAGAAAAGATTTTCTACTCCTGCAGTGTCAACAGTATGCATTTCTATCTTAATTTCGTCGTTAAAGTACTCGGGATTGTTTAATACAAAATCATTATGTTTATCTATCAAATCGCTTAGTTCCTTGTATCCTTCCGTTTCCTTTCCATCTATAGTATACAAAGAAACTTCTATTCTTCCTTCCGCGTCTTCCAGATAATTATCTAATGCAACTGCTTTATTTTCAAAAAGGCCTGTCGTCTCAATCCAGTCCCCATATTTAGAATCAACGCTTTTCTTTGACAATGCCCTTCTTCCATCCGCACAGCCACATAGAACAGTTGTAATAATCAAAAAGACAATGATATTTACTTTTATTCTCATAGTTTTCCCCTATCAGCAGTACCATTAATCCATCAATGTCCATTGTCCATCTGATGCCCTTTTATAGACCTCTACATCAGGCGCAAAATGTAATACCTTTTCCTTGCTTTCTTCAAAACCTGCATCATCATCTTTATATTCTAGCAATACCTTTTCTATTCCAGCAAAATGGTTTAAAACCTCATAGCAGTTCTCCGAATGGCATGCTCCTTGATAATACCAGAGCAATACAACTGGGATATCATAGATTACATTATTATCTGCTATTTTCCTATATCCATATTCATCCTTCATGTTTATAGCAGCATACTTGATCTTCATATCATCCTTGGTATCATCTAGTCCATTTACCTGCAATCCATACGTACTTGCGTCCTCTCTGGAAAAGAAATACACTCCCCTACCGGTTCCGCCTTCATAGTCCCTTAACCAAATGTAGGTGCCCGGATTAAAATACGATGGATTATCTTCGACAAATTTATTATGCCTATCAATTAACTCGCTGAGCTCTTTATAGCCCAGTTCATCTTCATCCTCGCTATAAAAGACAATCTCAATTAGACCATTTTCTCTCTCAGCATAAGTGTCAATCTTTAGTTTCTCCCCATTAAACAGCCCTATTGCTTGCGCCCACTCGTTATATGATGTCTTTGCATTAAATGAATTGACATTCCTTCTACCATTCATGCAACCTGTAAAAATAATCGTCACGAGTAATACCATAAAAATTAGTGCTATATATTTTTTCATATTTCCCCCTAATATCAATAAATATACCATTTCCCGCTTATTCAAACAATGAATTAAATCTATTACTATGGTACAATATTCACAAAACAATTACTGCATAGAATGTATCTTTTTGGAGGAAATTATGGCAAAGACAGCTATTTTTTTAGCAGATGGATTTGAAGAAATTGAAGCACTAACTGTAGTGGATTTATTGAGGCGCGCCGGAATCGAGATTACGACTGCTTCCATAATGGGAAGAAAGGAAGTAACCGGCTCTCACAAGATCACCGTTATCGCTGATACACTTTTTGAGGATGTGGATTTTGATTCCCTTGATATGCTGATCCTTCCAGGTGGTCAGCCAGGAACAACAAATCTCGGCAACTGCCAGCCGCTTAAGATCAAGATTAAAGAGTTTGATGCTACAGATAAGATGCTGTGCGCAATCTGCGCAGCACCAACAGTCTATGGCAAGATGGGCCTTCTTAATGGCAAAAAAGCCTGCTGCTACCCAGGCTGCGAAGTAGACCTTCAGGGCGCCGACGTACAAACTTCAGAAGTAACCAAGGATGGCCACTTCATCACAAGCCGCGGCATGGGAACCGCAATCCCCTTCGGACTTGCTATCATTGAGCACTTCCAGGGCGAAACTGCCGCCCGCGAAATGGCAGCCAAAATCGTCTACAAATAATTCACTGTGCATTGGCATTCCCCGCCACAGAGTATGAGAGCGATATTCATGAAAGTACTTTTTCGTCTGTGTAAGGAGGCGATATTCATGAGGCTTCTGGAGTGGCATAAGAATTCTGTTTCGGTTCAACATGTCTGAGCGCCAATGGGCAGCTTTTTACTCGCGCCAGTTCCCGTAGTGCTCGTCACTGACAAATGCAGATTTTCTTAGATGTTTCCGCAGTTTTTCTTCTAATGCGCATGCTGCAGCTGAAACTTGCAGGACGGGGAGAAATATTTCAATAGAAAATGCCATAGCCCGCGATGCGGGCATTTACAAGAAAAGCTACATCAATCTCTCAAGTAAACTTGGAGATGTTGATGTAGCTTTTCTTTATGGCGCGGTGCGCCAAATGGCATTTTCTTATATATAAGATTATTATCCGTCCTGCTTCAGACAACGCTTCGCATGCGCGGGAAAAACTGCCATGGAAACATTAGAAAATCGCATTTGCCAGAAAAGACTCGCATAGGAAACTGGTCGACTCGCAAGCGCTGCCCTGGCGCGAGTTTTGAACCGTAGAATTCTTATGCTACTTCCAGAAGCCAATGAATATCCGAACTGAAGCCGACGAAAAAGACTTTCTGAATGAGCGTTATTTACTCTGTGGCGGGGAATGCCCGCACAGGCCTGAATCATTTCAGCTGCTGGCGTCTTTGTCTGCGGACACGGTTGATGTGGCGCTCGAAGTCTCCACTTTTAAGGAGCTGTGCTATGACGTATTGGTCGAATATAGGTACTGTGCAGGAGTAGAAGCCCAGTTTTTCGTTGAAGAGTTCCACCATGCTCTCTGGCAATACCATGTAGCCAATACGCATGGAAGGCGCTATTGTTCGTGAAAAAGTATTGATATAGACTACGTCAGCCTCCGGATTCATGGAAAACAGCGGCTGCTCAGCCTTTCTGGAAACAGTAAGCTCTGACTCGTAGTTGTCTTCAATAAGAACTCCGTTTCTTAATTTGGCCCACTTTATGTACTCAAGTTTCTTGGAAATACTGGCTGTAACTCCACTTGGATAGCTGTTAAAGGGTGTGACATGCAGTATCTGTGCCTTTGTTTTTAAAAGAGCATCTGAAGATATTCCCTCATTTGTCATACCCAGCCTGTCAATCTTGGCGCCAAGCGCATTGTAAACATCATATATCTTTTTGTAGGAAGGATCTTCTATAGCATAAACTCTGTCGGTTCCAAGAAGCTGAACAATAAGGCCATAGAGATATTCTGCTCCTGAACCTATGATGACCTGAGATGGCTCAACCATGATGCCTCTGCTTCTTGCAAGATAATGGCACAGTTCCTGCCTAAGCTCTGTGCAGCCATGGTTTGGAGATTTGATCAATATTTTCTCCCCGTAGTCCAACATTACCTTTCTCATAGTCTTGGTCAGAACAGAAAATGGAAAATCACCTATACTTCTTATCTGTCTCTGATCAGAACCCTTATTCAAATTGTTCTCGCTTCTAAATCTGTTAGACCGGGCATCACCTAGGAAATCCTCACCTCTATAGGTGACAATGACACCACTTCGCTCCCTGCTCTCAACATAGCCCTCTTCATTTAAAAGGGTCAGTGCATGCTCGACAGTTATGACGCTGATTCCTGTTTCCTCGGCAATAACGCGTTTTGAAGGAAGTTTACTTCCGTACTCATAAATTCCTCCAACAATATCATTAACCAGGAGCTTATAAAGCTGAATATACGCAGGTTCCGATATATTTTTTTCAATTTTGTAGTTCATCTGGTTATACCTTTTTTGCTAAAAAGAAAATTCCTATATATCCAGATTTATGATAACCTTCTGAAATATATAAGTAAAGGACAAACATCGCTGCCTGTCCTTTCATAGTCCTCATGTGAAATGTCTGATCCTGAGTTCAATACCAGTTTCTTCTGAGAGTCGCCTGCACTTTTCTATATCCTCCTTAGGCAAAACGTCAACTATAGACCATTTGACCTGACCAATGCTATCTTTTGCCTTCCTGGCAAAATCCACCATTTTGTCAAAAGCATTTTCCACCTGAGGTCTTGTTACCTTCTCATAAGCAGCACTATCCGGCGCGTTAAGGCTTATAGAAATGCTATCTACTACGCTTGCCAGCTCCGGGACAATATTTCTGCCATTTTCCTCATTACCAAGACCATTTGTATTAAGTCTGACCTTCAGCCCCTTCTCCTCTTTAGCAATCTTGGCTGCGGCTAGCAAAATATCTAAAGCGCAGGTAGGTTCGCCATAGCCACAGAACACAAGCTCATTATAGCCTGTAAAATCGTATTCCCTTATGGTTTTTAATACTTCTTCTTTGGAAGGATTCTGCTGATGCCAAAGAGTGTCTGCATTTCCAATACCATCCTTTAAAAAGCGAATACAGAAGGTACATCTGCAATTGCATTTATTTGTTATGTTTGCGTAAACTGAATCTTTGTAAGTATATATTATGTCTGCCACGTTTTTATCCCCTTTCCCCAAATTACTGAAACTGAAAAACTCTCTTTTTTATTCCAACACCGTCAAATGCACTTGCTATCAGATAAAAGAACAATGCACTTCCTCCAGACTGAATGAAGCTCCCTGAAAAGGCTGCGAATATGGCTGTTTCTGTGCCAAACATTATTTTTTCTGCTACAAAATAACCTGTAGCAGAGATAAAAAAAGAAATAACAGGAGCCACCAGATTTCGCTTAGATATTAAAGTACTCTTTTGGCTTGAAAACGGAAGCACGATCAGCATTTTGATGATAACTGTAGGAATTACCCACATTGGAGCGGTTAAAAGATCTGAAATCCCGCCTCCCAGGGCTCCAACCATAAGAGCATATGGTGTTGGCAAAAGAGCTGCTGCCAAATAGATGATTGAATCACCGAAATGAATATAACCGCCATTTAATCCAAACGGAATATGAAAAATATAGGCTGTAAACAATACAGTCATGGCTATCAATAGTCCTGTAAAAGAAAGCTTTTTTGTTCTGGAATTTACTTTTTCATTCATACTCTCACCTCTCCCATCCCTTTTTTAACTGTAATTCATAGTCAACGCCATAGTTTCTATCCTTATCCTCAGTATTAACTATGGATTCACTAATAAAATCCGCTGTTTTAGAAGCTGCGTCCACTAGCGTTTCTCCATTTAACAGATTCCCCATTAGAGCTGCCGCAAAAAGATCTCCTGTCCCTGAATAGCTGAGTCCATTGTATTTACTGTGAATAACCTCTGCTCCACCTGGATGTATTGCTATGTTACAAAGCTCACCCTTTTCAAGGATCACACCTGTCACAACTATTTTCTGCTTTTCGTTAGCCTTTGCCTTTTTGGCAATTTCCAGAATGCGGTCAACATTATTGGGCAACTCAGTTGGGTCTTCTCCTGCCAGTATGCATAGTTCAGTCAGATTTGGAGTGATAACATCTGCTTTCCTTACAAGTTTCTGTATTCCTAAACGCATTGAATCTGTGTAATTTGCATAGCATTGTCCACCATCGCCCATTACTGGATCCACCAAAAGAACTGTATTCTTTTGATTAAAGGCATTTGCAAAATCAATAATCTGATCAATCTGGTTCTCATGGGGTATATAACCTGTGATGATACCATCAAACTTCGTTCCCATCCTGGACCATTCTATTCTGCAGTGTTCCACCATATCTTTCAGATCCTGCTGGTAATAAGATGGAAAGCCAGTCTGAGCAGTAAGCACTGCCGTTGGAACAGGACAAACCTCAATTCCCATGGATGATAGAACTGAAATATCCGCTATAAGAGAACATTTTCCGAATCCTGAAAGGTCATTTATCGCAGCAACTCTTTTCATGTAATTATCACCTCTCTGCAAGCATTTTGTTTAATTTAAAAGCAAATATACAATATTTCTGGTACTATAAATATATTCAGTTTTAAGGCTTTTTATATGACCAGTTTGTTAGTATTATGTTTTCCCCCAAAAAGATAGTTCATAAGCGGAAAAAAGCCGCCTGATTTCCTTCTCAAAAGGTAACCAGACGGCTCTTATATATTTATATTATTATTTTATACTTCTTGTAGATTCTGCCACAACAAGCTCTCCAGGGAAAATTATATGCTTATGGCCTCTCTTTTCCTCTATGAGATCAAATATCAGGCGCATGGTCTCCTCTGAAATATCAGATAATGGCTGCTTGATCGTGGTAAGCCTTGGCACTGTAAATGAAGCCAGATCCTGTCCGTCGAATCCCGCAACAGAAACATCTTCTGGAACTCTTATTCCTGCATCAGCAAGAGCTCTGAGAGCGCCTACTGCCAAAACGTCTGATACGCAGAAAAGAGCTGTAAATTCTGCCCCGGAATCAATAAGTGCCTTAGTGGTCTCATATCCGTTCTGCATAGCATAAATCCTACGGTCTACATATTTGACTAGCTTTTCATCAAGCTTTATCCCATGCTTATTAAGGGCATCTCTATACCCATCATAACGTAAACTAACAACAGATGGCTGGTCATTACCCTCTGTCAGGATAGCAATCTTCTTGTGTCCAAGACCTATCAGGTATTCAACCATCTTACGGCTCTCTACCTCATCGTCTACAGATACAGTAGAATATGCATTTCTTCCAAGGTCATCAGAAATGTCAGACCCTATTGTAGCAAATATTACAGGCACATTGAGCTGTCTTAGCTTATCTGCCTCATGCTTGGAGCTACCGCCCAAAAAGATAATGCCACGGAGCCTTTTTTCTTTTTCCAATTCAAGAGCAACATTCACCTCGTTCTCATAGGCTTCAACATGCCTGAGCACAAGAGCATAGCCCTTCTTTTCAGTCTCCTGCTCAATCTTCTCGATGATAGGTGTAAAGAAGGGGTTTGTAATACCCTTTACCAGAACACCTATGCACTTAGCATCAGTTCTCTTAAGATTTCTGGCACTGTTATTTGGAATATATCCAGTTTCCTTTATTACATCCATTATTCGCTGCTTGGTCTCAGGATTTATATCAGAGTGGTTGTTGATTGCTCTTGATACAGTGCTGACACCTACTCCGCAGCGCTTTGCGATTTCTCTAATTGTTATTTCTGCCATAAATTCTTGCGTAATCCCTCATCTTCTCGCACAGTTCTTTTGAAAGTGCGTTCTTGTCCATTCTCCATACCCAGTTTCCGCCAAGGGTTGATGGGGTATTTATCCTGGCTGACATAGGAAGCTCAAGGTAATCCTGCATAGGAATGATTGCTGTGTCAGACACGCTGGCAAAGGCAGCTCTGATAGTAGCCCAAACAGCGTCCTTGTTGTAATGGATTCCAAGGTATTCCTTGCAGAATTTCTTGTCCTGTCTTGGAAGATGATCAAACCAGCCTCTTGTAGTCTCATTGTCGTGAGTTCCAGTATACACAATACAGTTCTTGGTATAGTTGTGAGGCAGATAATCGCTCTCTTCCCTTGAGTCAAAAGCAAACTGCAGGATTTTCATACCAGGGAAACCAGTTCTCTTAACAAGCTTTATTACTGAAGGTGTCAGATATCCAAGATCTTCTGCAATAACCTTCTTTTCCCCAAGTTCCTTCTTCATGGTTTCAAAGAGCTCGTATCCAGGGCCCTTTCTCCACTCGCCAATCTCGGCTGTTGGATTGCCATAAGGAATTGCATAATACTCATCAAAGCCTCTGAAATGGTCTATTCTGACCACATCATAAAGTTTGTAACAGTGAGCAATTCTCTTCATCCACCATTTATAGCCAGTCTTCTTGTGATAGTCCCATCTGTAAAGAGGATTGCCCCAAAGCTGACCTGTAGCACTAAAGGCATCAGGCGGGCATCCTGCCACATCGATAGGAGTGTTCTTTTTATCCAGCTGGAACAATTCCGGATTAGCCCAGGTATCAGCACTGTCAAAGGCCACATAGATCGGTATATCTCCTATGATCTCGATGCCTTTATCATTGGCATAAGCCTTAAGATCTGTCCACTGCTTAAGGAAAAGATACTGAAGGAATGAGTAAAACTCAACTTCCTCATCATACTTTTCAAAAGCAGCCTTCATTGCTGAAGCCTTTCTAAGCCTTATATCCTCATCCCATGTATTCCAGGCTCTTCCACCGTTGGCGTTTTTAAGAGCCATAAAAAGAGAATAGTCCCTTAGCCAATCATTATCCTTGTTCTTCTTAAAAGAGTCAAACTCTTTTCTGATCTCTTTGGAATTCTTTGCCTTATCTATGTTGTCGAAGGCCTTTTTAAGAAGTTTGAATCTATTGCGATAGAGCTTCTCGTAATCGATTTTCTCAGCATTGTCGCCAAAATCGTAGCTCTCTGCATCCTTTTTGGTCAAAAGACCTTCCTCTATAAGCTTCTCAATATCTATAAAATAAGGGTTTCCTGCAAATGTTGAAAAAGACTGATATGGTGAATCACCATAACTTGTAGGACCTAGTGGCAGTATCTGCCAGTAGCTCTGCCCTGCCTCCTTCAAAAAGTCAACAAACTCATATGCCTCCTTGGAAAAAGATCCTATTCCATACTCTGAAGCCAGTGAAAAAATAGGAAGAAGAACACCACATGCCCTTGTCTGCTTTTTATTACTCTTTGCCATTACTTGACCCTCTCAATCCGCAAAAAACCTGCACATTAACTATTATAATACCACTTTCCGGAAATTTTTGCTCGTTACCGGTAACGTTTCCATATATATACTTTACCACCATTATCGCTCTACCGCAACTACTAAATTACGTTAAAAATGCTTGAAACTGCGTATTGCTTAGCTAGACGCCACCTATAAAAAATTGATAAATAACGGTAAACCGTTTGAAGTGACATGACAAAAATGCTATATTTATAATAGACTGGTGTGGTCAATTACGACTTTTTAGGCGGGCTAGAATATGAATGAGAAATTTTTTGAACTAAAAAAAGAAAAGCAGGACAGGATGATAAACGCGGCACTTAAGGTCTTTTCTGAATACGGTTACTATCATGCCAGTACCGATGAGATAGTAAAAAACGCTGAGATCAGCAAGGGACTCTTGTTTCACTATTTTGGAAGCAAGATTGGTATATACGCTTTTTTGTACGACTATGCCACAAGGTTCGTAACTCTGGAGCTTACAGCCAATGTGGAAAAAAATGAAAATGGCTATTTTGAGCTGTATCACCAGATTTTATCTGCCAAAGTGGCAGCCATGTCTCAGTATCCATACATTTTCCTCTACCTTAATAAGGCTGATGAGGAAAAACATCCAGAAGCTGTCGCAGAGATCAGCGAGCGAAGAGAAAAATATCAAAGGATCATGGAGGCCCTAAGAGAAAGAGCAGATATAACCCAGTTCGCTCCTTTTGTTGATTACAATAAAGTTGGCGAGATCCTTGATTTTACAATAAACGGACTTATGGTAAAAAGAATCAAAAGTGCAAGTTTCCGTTCCGACTTATTTTTGCAGGAAGCTGAAGAATATATAGATATGATAAAAGCCATGTCTCTTATGGAACGATAAAACCATAAAACTGGTTCAAATATGCAGAATATCTCAATAATGAGGAGGCAAAAGCATGAGCAAGTTCTTAGTAGCAGGTGTTACGCAGATTGAGACCATTGTTAGAGTTGACAAGATTCCTGTAGTCTACTCTCCTATTACCAGTGCAAGTGATTCCATTTTTACGGCTATGGGTGGCGATGCTTACAACGAATCTCTGGCTCTAAAATGGCTCGGTGACGATGTAACTTTCATGTCCATCGTAGGAAGAAATCAGGACCTTAGCCTGATCAATCCTCAGGATAGAAAGATAACTCTTTCTACCCAGTATATCATTCCTCAAATGGAGGCCACTCCAACAGAGGTTGTTCTGTATGACAAAGATCGTAAGCAGCAAATCTTTGAAGATATCAAGGATCTAAGAGAAAACGTGTATGACATGTCCATGGTTGCCCCTATCGCAGAAGCCTGCGACATGATGGTACTGGCCAACGCCAATTTCTGCAGACCATTTGCAAAAGAAGCAGCTGCCAGAAAAAAGCCTATTGCAGTCAATATCAGAACCTACAATAGGGAAAAAGAAAAATACAACACAGATTTCCTTGAGCCTGCCAAGGTTCTGTATTTTAGTGATGATAATCTGGGCGAAGACCCTTATGAATTCATCGACAGAATGGCTGGAACTTATGGAACTGATATCATTATTCTGGGCCAGGGCCGGGAAGGTCTTATCCTTTATGATAAAGCCCAGGACCTTCGTGTCCACTATAAAACAGTCAAGACCAATGAGGTTGTTAATACCATAGGTGCTGGTAATGCCCTATTCGCATGTTTCCTTCACTACTATATGGAAAACGGTGACAGCGTAAATGCGATTAAGAACGCTTTGTTATTTGCTTCCTACAAGATTGGATATATGGGAACTTCCAATGGTTTCATGACAACAGATCAGCTTGAGCAGTGGCGCAATCTTATCTGGGGCATCAAAAAAAGTGAATTTGACAGTAATTCTTAATTTTGCACTTTTATTTGTGATTAAATTGTATTAAAATTATTCTATCGCTTGATAGGAGGGTCATTTACATGTCCAAGAAAAACGGATTTGGTAAATTTATTGTATTTTGTGCTGCTGTAGGTGCTGCCGCAGCTGGAGCATATTACTATCTCTCAAAGAGAGATGAAGCTATTGCCGATGATTTTGATGATGATGATTACGAAGACTTCGAAGATTTCGAGGACGATGACGAGTATAATACTACAGAATTCAAATTTGGCAATCGCAAATATGTAGATATCAGCCCTGCTGATGATTCAGCTCTTGACGATGAACCTGAGAAGACAGCTGAAAAGTCAGAAGAATTTTTCAATGACGAGAAATAATGAATATTAATAAACCCCTATAGCCATTGGCTACAGGGGTTTTCTTTATGTTTACTACAAAACTATCACTCTGCTGGCTCGCCCTTCTTTTCAGCAATCATATCCTTTAATAAACGAGCCTTGTCCTTTATACGGCTGTTGGCAACTCTTGAAGTTAACAGCTCTGAAACCATCTTGGAAGCTACGTCAAACTGATCAGTTTCTACGGCAAGTGCAGCGATCAGGTAATCAAGTGTTGTTGAATCCATTCCTGCAATAGGGAATTCCTCAGACTGTCTCGCCATTACAAAGCCATTAAGTGCATTTGAAAGCAGCTCTTTTTCCTGAGCATCATTGGCAGCTTTCTTTTCCTCATAGCCATCCTCAGAAGGATCCATACGCCTTGTCTCACCTCTGATAACCCAGGCTGTCTTCAGACATATATAAGCTTTTTCGCTGTTCTTGGCCTTCTTGACCACTGCGTTAGCAAGAGCAAGCTGATAAATATTCCTGGCGTGTTCATAACTATAAGTAGGCTCATTGTAGTCGAGTTTCTTATAGTTCATACAGATTTTAACTCTTATATCATCAATCTGATACTTGTTAAGTGTTGCAAAATATCTTCCCAGCGCAGCATATCCACAGTGAGGGCACGCTATAACATCATACTTATTCTGGTCAACTTCGTCGTAATCAGGGCGAAGATCGATATCAACATTCTTCATCCTGACTTTACCTGTTCTTACAGTCTTAGCGTCAAATTCATCCTCGCAAACAGGACATTTGTACTTCTTGTCAAACAGATAGTCCTCTTCGTTTACAAGGGAAAGTTTCTTTTTGGGTTCTTCTTTTTTTACAGGTGCTTCCTTCTTGGAAGGATCTTCAAAAAGATTACCACCGCCAATGTTTCCAAGTCCGAGTTTTTCAAGTCCAGAAAAAATACCAGCCATAACGCAACCTCTCTTTATTAGGATTATAGTTTTGGTGACATTACTTCTTAGGAAGTACAAAAGAGCTCTTAAGTGAAACTATTCTGTTAAATACAGGTGCTCCTGGCTTGGAGTCCTTGCTGTCCACACTAAAGAATCCATTTCTTACAAACTGGAACTTGTCGTATGGAGCTGCGTTTGCAAGTTCAGGCTCAAGCTTGGCATCCTTGATAACCTTGATTGAGTTAGGGTTAAGATTCAGTGAACCATCCTCATTGTATACACCCTTCTCCTCATCAATGATGTTCTCATAAAGGCGCACTTCACATGTAGCAGCCTCCTTGGCAGATACCCAGTGGATAGTACCCTTGACCTTTCTGCCATCAGGGCTGTCTCCGCCCTTTGTAGCAGGATCATAAGTACAGTGGATCTCTGTTACCTTGCCAGTTTCATCCTTGACAAAGCTTGTGCATGTTACAAAGTAAGCGTTCATAAGTCTTACTTCATTGCCAGGGAAGAGACGGAAGTATTTCTTAGGAGGTTCCTCCATAAAGTCTTCTCTCTCAATATAAAGCTCTTTTCCAAAAGGAACCTTTCTGGATCCCATCTCTGGAACTTCCTTGTTATTCTCGATATCGAGAAGCTCTGTCTGTCCCTCTGGATAGTTGTCAATAATGAGCTTAACTGGGTCTAAGATAGCAAGCATTCTCTTAGACTTAAGCTTAAGGTCTTCTCTGATGCAGTACTCAAGCATAGCATACTCAGCTGTAGAGTTAGCCTTACTGATACCACACATATCTACAAACATCTTGATAGATTCTGGAGTAAATCCTCTTCTACGAAGAGAGGCAATAGTAACAAGTCGTGGATCATCCCATCCATCAACAATTCCATCCTCTACAAGTCTCTTGATATATCTCTTACCTGTAACTACGTTATTAAGATAAAGCTTGGCAAACTCAATCTGGCGTGGAGGGTTCTTGTACTCGCACTCTTCCTTGACCCAGTCGTAAAGAGGTCTGTGATCCTCAAATTCAAGAGTACAAAGAGAATGTGTGATTCCCTCAATAGCATCCTCAATAGGATGAGCAAAGTCGTACATAGGATAAATGCACCACTTATCGCCAGTTCTAGCATGTGTCATATGTGCAACCCTGTAAATGATAGGGTCTCTCATGTTAATGTTAGGTGAAGCCATGTCAATCTTGGCACGAAGAGTAACGCTTCCGTCCTCAAACTTGCCGTTCTTCATATCTTCAAAGAGCTTAAGATTCTCTTCTACGCTTCTATTTCTGTTAGGGTCTTCCTTACCAGGCTCTGTAAGGGTTCCTCTGTACTCACGCATCTCTTCTGCTGAAAGTTCAGATACATAAGCCTTGCCCTTTTTGATGAGCTTGATGGCATCCTCATACATCTCGTCAAAATAGTCTGATGCATGGAAGAGACGATCTTCATAATCTGCACCAAGCCACTTAACGTCCTCGATGATAGAATCCATGAATTCTGCCTTCTCCTTGGTAGGATTAGTATCATCGAATCTCATATTAAACTTGCCGCCGTATTCCTGAGCCATTCCATAGTTAAGAAGAATACTCTTGGCATGACCTATATGCAAAAATCCATTAGGTTCTGGAGGGAAACGTGTATGAACATGGTCATAAACTCCCTCTGCAAGATCCTTGTCAATTGCCTGTTCAATAAAATGTCTTGAAGGTGTATTGTCACCCTCTGCATTCTCAGATAAATTCTTAATTACTTCCTCTGCCATTACTTAATAAAACCAACCTTCTAAATAGTATAGTATAGACACACTATGATATCATAAATTATAACATAATTCTATGTTCTATTATACATTCCCTAAACTCTATGGATTGTAGACATATTTTTCTTCAAAGGCTGCTCTCCTTAGAGGTTTGTCATAATAGTAACCCTGAATATACTTAACTCCCATGCCTTTTAATGCATCCAGCTGCTGCTTGGTCTCAATACCTTCAACACAGATGTCTGCACCAATTGTCTCTCCAAGCTGCGCCATCATTCTTACGAAAGCCTGAGAATAATCGTCTGTCGCAATATCTTTTACAAAATCCTTATCCACCTTGATTATGTCAAAAGGCAGAGCTCTTATACTGCTAAGAGCGGAATACCCGGTACCAAAATCATCAAGTGCAAGCCTTACTCCAAGTGCCTTTATATCCAAAAGAGTCTGCTTGGTTCTTGCAAGATCATTTATAGCAAGTCTCTCTGTGAGTTCCAGCACCAGATTTTCTGGATTCAGGTGATTATCTTCGATGCACTTTTTTATGGTATCCACAATATCATTCTGCATGATCTGGACTACAGACAGATTAACGCTTACTGCGAACTCGCCTATTCCAGACTCATTCCACTGCCTGCAGCACTCGCAAGCCTTCTGCAGGACGTGATTTCCAATAGGATTTATAAGTCCAAGATATTCTGCAAGAGGCACAAACTCATCCGGGCTTAAAAATCCCAGTTTAGTACTGTTCCAGCGAACCAGTGCCTCTGCTCCCACATGTTTGATCTTTTTCTTACTCTTTTTATCCTGAGTAAAGGTGATTATAGGCTGGAAAAAGACTTCAAATTCCTCGCAGGCCTTACCTATAGCGTCAAACATATTCTTTTCAAGGTCCAGTCTGTGGATTGAAGAAGAATCTATATTGTCTGAATACTCAGCGATCCTGTTCTTGCCTGATTTTTTTGCCTCATACATGGCAACGTCTGACTTTCTGATAAGTTCAGATACATTATCGCCATTTTCCGGAAACTTCACGACACCCATACTCATGGTGCAGTAATAGTCGCTATCCTTGAGATACCAGGGTGTAGCAAAGGCATCCTTGATTTCCTCAAGTATCTTGTCCATCTTGCTGTAGTTCTCAGGCGGAACAATGATGACAAATTCATCTCCGCCCATTCTATAGCAGGAATTGCTGATGCCATCAATCCTGCTCATGGCATTTGAAATATCCTGAAGGAGGACATCTCCATACTGATGTCCAAGGCTATCATTGATGTGCTTGAAATCATCAAGGTCAAGGTACATAAGGGCACCTGTCCTTCCTGTCTGACGGGCTTCATCTACGTACTTGGCAAGATCCTTCTCACAGCACATTCTGTTGTACAGGCCTGTCAAAAAGTCAGTATAAGCCTGCTGCTCAATTCTCTTCTGGTAGAGCTTTTTCTCAGTAACATCGTAAATAGCGCACAGAGAAACAGGCCGGCCGTCTACCCACTTGATCCTAGTGTAATAAACGTCGTACCACTTACCTCTGGTCTTATGATTAACCTCATAGTTACCACTATGACTTCTAGATGGAATGTTAGATTCAAAGAGCTCTATAAGTTTGTTTTCAGAAAGCTCTTTGCTAAAGTTCTTTTTAAAGCTCCTATTGGCAAAGAGCAATACTCCGGTGCCAATATCTCTTACGTATATGGAACAGCCCACGTTATCAAGAACCGCTTCCAGCGAGGCAAAAGAACTAGCCAGTGAGTTAGTCTGTATTCTCTTTGTAATGATACTCTGCAGGATTCTAATGGTATCGTTAATAAATTTAACGTCATCAATAGACCAGATCCTATCCTCTCTGTTTTCTGTTAGACAGGCATAGAATCTTGGAGCGCCGTTGATAATGATGGGCATGGCAACAAGCGCCCTGATTCCCAGAATATCGAGCTGTTCTCTTTCACCGGCGTTCATCTGAGAGTCACTTGATACCACGATTGCCTTTTCATTTCCAAGGAACCAGTACACTTCCTGATCTGTAGTCTCAGTAAACATCTTGTTTACACCCTGCGCATTCCACTGAACTACAATGTCCATGAGGTTTCCGTGGTGAACTCTGCAGGTAAATCCGTTACTTATCTGTAAATATCCACAAAGCTTTGACAGGATCATGGCCATGATAGTTTCAATTCCCTCATTGCTATCAAGAAGGGAGACGATTTCAGTCATGGTCTCTGCTCTGTGGAAAGAGGAAGTCATCTCAAGTTCCTGGGCTTTGGATTCCTCACTTATAGCTACAGCCTGAGTTCTCGATGTTTCAATAGCCAAAAGAGCATTCAGAGTGGCTCTCAAAAGATCTAATACTCTATAAAATTTGTCTTCGGAAATTTGGTAAGAAAAAGAATCAATAGGCGGAACATGATAGAACTCCGCCTCATATTCTGCGTCCTTAAAAACGCCACATACAATCCAGACAGCGGCAGTATCTTTGCCACTCTTAACAGCAACAGCAGCCAGCCGGAGATTAGGCACCTCTGTGATCTCCACAGCCTGATCCTCCAGCTCGCTCTCTGATACTCTTTTGAAAATATTATGAATACGTACATCCGTTACGTATTTCTTGATAATCTCTATTTCATGGGGATTGCCGGAGAACTGGCTCATGGGACTGCCGTTTTCATCAAGGCACATGGCATAGACCCCTGACATTTCGCAGAACTTATCCTGCCAGGCCTGCATGCCCTCGGCATTTTTGAGCGCAAAATTACCAAGGGCTCCTTTCTTTTCATTTAAAGAACCCGTCTCTGTGGCTTTTTCAAGTTCCACTTTGGTAACTGTCTCCTGCATTTTCCCCCCTCAAGGAAAATAAAGATTAAATTACATCTGTGTTATTAGTTATTATCTACGCTATAGTTAGGTGCTTCCTTGGTGATCTGAATATCATGTGGATGAGATTCACGAAGAGCAGCTGATGTCATCTTGATGAATCTGCCATTCTCCTTGAGTTCTTCTATTGTACCGCATCCGCAATATCCCATACCTGAACGAAGACCACCCATAAGCTGGAATACAGTATCTTCTACTGTTCCCTTATATGCAACTCGTCCCTCAACGCCTTCTGGAACAAGCTTCTTGGCATCTTCCTGGAAATAACGATCCTTGGAGCCGTTTTCCATAGCTGCAATGGATCCCATTCCACGATATACCTTATATTTTCTGCCCTGATAAAGCTCGAACTCACCTGGAGCCTCATCACAGCCAGCAAACATTGATCCCATCATTACAAGGTTACCGCCTGCAGCTATAGCCTTTGTAATATCTCCTGAATACTTGATACCACCATCAGCAATAATCGGAACTCCATATTCCTTGGCAACCTTGTAGCAGTCCATGATAGCAGTGATCTGAGGAACACCGATACCTGCTACAACTCTTGTTGTACAGATAGAGCCAGGTCCGATACCAACCTTAACCGCATCAGCACCAGCCTCGATAAGAGCCTTTGTAGCCTCACCTGTAGCAACGTTACCTGCAATAACCTGAAGATTAGGGAATTTCTCTTTGATCATTCTAAGGCACTTAAGAACGTTCTCAGAATGTCCATGTGCTGAATCAAGTACGATCACGTCAACCTTGGCATCAACAAGGGCTGCTACTCTCTCAAGGCAGTTAGCAGAAATACCAACGCCTGCACCGCAGAGAAGTCTGCCCTGATCATCCTTGGCAGCAAGAGGATACTTGATAGTCTTTTCAATATCTTTAATAGTGATAAGTCCTACAAGATTGTAGTCATCATCAACGATTGGGAGCTTTTCTTTCTTAGACTTGGCAAGAATGTTCTTGGCCTCCTCTAATGTGATTCCAGCCTTAGCTGTGATCAAGTTCTCGCTTGTCATAACGTCCTTGATCTTCTGAGAGAAATCTTTCTCGAACTTAAGATCACGGTTTGTGATAATACCAACAAGCTTTCTTCCCTCTGTAATAGGAACGCCTGAAATACGGAACTTAGCCATAAGAGAATCAGCATCAGCCAGTGTATGGTCTGGAGAAAGTGAAAATGGGTCTGTGATGACGCCGTTCTCTGATCTTTTTACCTTATCAACCTCTTCGGCCTGAGCCTCGATTGACATGTTCTTGTGAATAATACCAATTCCGCCCTGTCTAGCCATGGCAATAGCCATTCTATGCTCAGTAACGGTGTCCATTCCTGCACTCATCATAGGAATGTTAAGTCTTATCTTCTTAGTAAGATATGTTCCTACATCCACCTGATTAGGTACTACCTGTGAATATGCAGGTACCAATAATACGTCGTCAAATGTGATTCCTTCACCAATAATCTGTCCCATTTTCTACTCCCATCGTAAATCAATATTTTTGGTAACTATGTATTCCCCAACACATTTATACTTTATTCAACTATATTCAATTAATCAAAAAATACCTTTCTCGGAGCCACGTTTCTAACGGCCTCTACAAACTCCTTAGAAGGCTCGATAACTATCTTCTCCTTGCCATCATAATAGATTGTGTAGGTTGGATCAGGCTGCTGATCCTTGATCCTTGATGAAAAATCAAGAGCCTTGTAGGTTCTGTTCTTGTACTCATCCAGGTGATAAGAACGAGAAGGAGCCATAGCCTCAATTTTGCCAACATCGAACTTGCCTATGTTCTTACGTCTGCTCTTATTTAGAATCTTGTCTACTGTGATCTCTTTGTCGCAGTACTGATACTCAAACTCAATGCTGGCATTAAGTGAAACGAAATAGTAAGCTGCACCAAATGCTATCGCAAGTATCATTCCCACAAGGCTTCCAAGTAATAGTGATGAAAGAAAAGAAAGAATCGCAAGTATAAGGGAAACCACCTTCAAAACAACAAACAGAGGTGATGCCTTACTAGAGACAAGACATTCTACATAACTGTTATCACTAACCATTTGTAACAATAGCCTCCTGTAATCTGGCCTATAGAAATGGCCCATTTTATCGACTATCTTATATTACTTTCTCTAATCTTTCAAGGTGTATTTTGCAATATTTTTGTACTATTACCTTGTATTCAATTTCACATTTGATTTAAATTGTGGATTGACACTTTTGTTCTAAATTTTTATTATTTACTTTATTATATGAGGGCAAAAAAAGTCCTATTACTATTATATATGTTTTGATGATAAAAAAGTATTATTTTTCTGTTAATAAACAAATGAGAAAACGTAATACCATAATGGGAAAGTGAGAAGAAATGTCATTACACGATGAAATAAGAGAACAACAAAAGAAATTAAAAGGCCAGGGATTTAAGGCCAAGCTGGAATACTTTTGGGAGTACTACAAGATCCATACAATAGTGATCATTTGTGCAGTAGCTCTTTTATCCATGCTCATTCACGATATCAGAAGCAACAAGCCCTATGGCTTCTATGCTGTCATGATAAATTCCGGCGCATCAAGTGCTCAGGAACAGCTCGAATACGGATTTGCTCCTTATGCAGGAATTGATACCAGTAAGTATAGCTGCTTTATAGATACTGCTGAGAGTTATGACCTTCAGGTTATTACAGAGACCACCATAGCTACGAGTCAGAAGATCATGGCAAATGTTGCCGGCGGAGATCTTGATGTTCTGGCAGCTGACAGCAACATCTTTACCTATTACGCCAATCAGGAAGTCTTTGCTGATTTAAGGACAGTTCTTTCAAAGGAACAAATTGAGAAATATCAGGATTTGTTTATATATGTAGATCAGAGTTACCTGGATTACCTAAACTCAGAGGAATACCAGACTTACATCAGCACTGGCGAGTTTGATAAAAACAACAAATACGCAGTTATTGCTGATAACTATAACAAAGACCTGACTTTCCCTCCAACTGACCCTTCTGAAATGGAAAGACCAATTCCTGTTGGCATAAAGCTTGATAACTCAGCAATCCTTAAGGAGACAGGTGCCTACTCCGGTTACTCCTCCGCAGCAGGAGTTATTATCAACAGCTCCAGAAAAGATCTTGCCGTAAAATTTATAGAATATTTGCTTAAGTAAATGTTTGAGGCTGTAACAATCCAAATCCTGATCAAATCTGTGTAGTTACAAAAATATCGTATATAGCGCGGATAGCTTTTTCAAAATCTCTTGTTTCAACACCTATGATGATATTAAGCTCTGATGAGCCCTGATCGATCATGCGAACGTTTACAGAAGCGTGCGCAAGTGCTGAGAAGATTCTTCCAGCAGTACCACGTGTTGACTTCATGCCGCGACCTACAACTGCAATAAGAGCAAGGTCTGATTCGATTTCCAGCATGTCCGGGTGAGCAAGCCTGTGGATTTCTGATACTACAGCCTGTTCCTTTTCAATAAATTCATCCTGCTGAACAAACACAGTCATTGTGTCAATTCCAGAAGGAACATGTTCAATAGAAATGTTCTGATCTTCAAAAGCCTGTAATACCTTGCGGACAAATCCAACCTCAGAGTTCATCTGATCCTTGAGAACATTCACGCAGCAAAAGCCCTTTTTACCAGCGATACCAGTTATAACAAACTTGGACTTCTTGGCTGTGGATTCTACAATCCATGTGCCAGGATCTTCTGGCTTATTGGTGTTACGAATATTGATTGGAATGCCTTCCTTTCTAACAGGGAAGATAGCATCCTCATGAAGTACTCCGGCACCCATATAGGCAAGCTCTCGAAGCTCTGTATATGTGATAGTCTCAATGTGTGGTGGCTTCTCAATGATCCTGGGGTCTGCTACGAGGAATCCTGATACATCAGTCCAGTTCTCGTATACATCAGCCTTGATCGCTCTTGATACAATTGATCCTGTTATATCTGAGCCGCCTCTTGAGAAGGTCTTGATAGTTCCATCAGGATATGCTCCGTAAAATCCAGGGACAACAGCCTTAGGTGCTTTCTCAAGCTTTTTGCCCATGAGCTTATTGGTCTTCTCACCGTCAAATTCGCCGTTCTTGTCAAAAGCAACAACTGTAGCTGCATCTATAAACTCATAGCCAAGGAATGCTGCCATGATGATTCCGTTTAAGTATTCACCTCTGCTGGCTGCATAATCTTTTCCAGCCTTAGCCTTAAAGTTCTTTTCAATAGTCTTAAACTCATCTGCAAGGCTGAGCTTTAAGTTAAGTCCCTTTATGATCTCGTCATAGCGGGCCTTTATATCTGAGAGCTGTTTAGCAAAGTCTTTACCAGCCTCTGCCAGAGCATAGGTCTTATAGAGCATGTCAGTTACCTTGGTGTCCTTGGAATTTCTTTTTCCAGGGGCTGAAGGAACTACATAGACTCTGTCGGGATCTGCCTTTATGATCTCGCCCACTTTCTTAAACTGCTCTGCACTTGCAAGTGAACTGCCACCGAATTTAACTACTTTTTTCATAATATGCCACTCTCTCTTCCTAGAACTTAATGTATTTCATTGTCACATAGAAAATCTCTGTCCACAATACACTTTTATCAATACAATCTCAAATATCCCTTAACACTGTTCATCTTCCACAATCTCTCTTCAAAGTCCTTCTCTGAAATAAGATCTGTGATAAATGCAAACTCTTCTGGAATGCTGTTTCTCTTTACAACTTCTACCTCATTGCCGAAGACTTCCTTGGCCTGATCCTGAAGGTCTGCAGGAACTCTTACAAAGAAGCGCCTTACTGCATTATCCTTGGGAGAAAGCTCTGCCTTCTCAGCCTTCATATTAACCTCGATATGATGTCCCTTGTGCTTTAAAATATCGATCACATCAGCTACAACTGCGCTGGCAGTAGCATTTTTACCAGCTCCCTTGCCATAGAACATTACATCTCCCAGCATGTTGCCGTGGACATCGATTGCATTGAATACGCCATTAACACTTGCAAGTGGGTTCTCAGGCGGAACAAGGAAAGGTGCAACCATTGTAAAGAAGCCGTTCTCATTTTTCTTGCACATAGCAAGGAGCTTGATTGACATGTTGAGGGCTCTTGCATATTCAAAGTCAAGGATACTGATCTTGGAAATACCCTCAGTGTATATATCCTCATAGTGTACGTGCTTACCACTCATAAGGCTGGCCAGAATAGCAATCTTTCTGCAGGCATCATAGCCTTCCACATCAGCTTCAGGATTTCTCTCTGCATAGCCCTTTTCCTGAGCCTTCTTAAGAACAAGTTCAAATGCCACGCCCTCTTTATCCATCTTGGTCAGGATATAGTTTGTAGTACCATTCAGGATACCTGTTATAGAATCAATCTTCTCATGTTTAAGAGAATCATTAATTGATCTAAGAACTGGAATCCCTCCGCCGACACTTGCTTCAAAAAGGTAGCTCACATTGTTCTTTTTAGCCAGTTCTACAAGCTCTGGTCCATGAGCAGCTACTAGTTCCTTATTGGATGTGCAAACGCTCTTTCCGGCCTCTAAAGCTCTTTTTTCAAAGGTAAATGCTGGCTCTAATCCCCCCATAGTCTCGCAGATCACATCGACCTCAGGATCGTTTAAGATAATATCTATATCATGCACAACCTGAGCCTCGTGCTTGTCCCCCGGAAAATCCCTAAGATCAAGGATGTATTTAAGCTCTACAGCTTCACCAGCACTTTTCTCAACGAGAGCTGCGTTTATATCAAGAACGTCAACTACTCCACTTCCTACTGTTCCATATCCCAAAACTGCTACCTTTGCCATGTTGTCCTCCATATCGTCACATTCTATTACGAATGATCTATGTTCTAATATTTACAGATATTTATTTCCAACGCTCATTTTCTGAGCATTATGTCAGCGTCGCGCTTCTACCAGTGATATGCACTTTATGCACACCTTCTGATTTTTCCATCTTGCTTATCATTTCCATAATATCTCTTGTTGTAGGTAAAACCTGGATGGTGATAGATAATGATGCCACCCCGTTAAGAGGAATAGACTGATGAATAGTCAGGATGTTTGCACCAAACTCTGCTATTAGATTTAGTACATAGGATAAAAGTCCCACTTCATCATTCATCTGGAATGTCAGGGTAAGAGTTGTTCCCTGAAGACTATCATGAAATTCGTATATATCTTCTTTATATTTATAAAAAGAGCTACGGCTGATTCCAAGTGTTGCAGCAGCTTCTGCTGCTGTCTTGACCTTGCCGGATTCAAGAAGCTTTTTAGCCTCCACAACCTTTAAAAGGACATCCGGTACAGCCCGCCTTTTTAAAACATAGTAACCTGTATCCTGTTGCATTTGAGATTACTCTCCTGTACACTATTTATACTCTGGAAAACTGGATTGAAAAACACAAATCAGTATGTCCGTCTATCAAACACACATGTGTGTCAATGGCAAAATCTGTTCTCCTCTCGCGGACATGTGTTTGCGATAAAAAGAGTTTACCACAGTAAAGTTATAAAGGCAAGCATAAAATCTGCATAAATATCCATGTTTTATGCAGATTTATTTGTGGATTTTTTAGTGATTACCTGCGACTTTGCAATTAATAGCGAAAGCCATGACGTCGGGGAACGTCATGGCTTTCTTACGCTTATAAAAGGAAAGAGTAACCTTTATCCTGGAGGTATGGCCAAGGATAAAGAAAGGAGGATATCAAATTCCCGTGTATCCTGAAGATACTCGTTTATGTATACAGGGCGCATTTGCATACGCCCTGCCTTTTTATTCCTAATATAAAACTTATGAAGTTAATAAACTCCGTGATATACGAATCGCTATATTACTTGTTTGCCTTCCAAGCGTTGTACTGGTTCTGGAACTCAGCAAGAACATCCTGGTATCCAGCCTCATCAAGAGCTGCCTGGTACTTCTCGATTGTAGACTCAACGTCTGCTGCAGGAATACCACCATTCTCAAGAGGGAATCCATAGCTCTCGAATACACCAGCGCAAGCTGTGTACTGAGCTTCTACAGGAGACTTGTCAAATCTGAAGCCTGCTGCTGAAGATGTGTTAGCACCACCGTTGAATGCATCATAGAGTTCAGCCTTGTTAGCTGGCTCGTTGTCAAGAGGAGTAACGATTGTAGCGTTAGCTGACTCCCACATTGAGTGGTTGTACTTGTCAGATGTCTGTGTTACCTGGTGGTTAGCATCGTATGTGAAGTCCTCACCCTCGATACCGAATGTGTACATATCAGCAAGTGTTGAATCTGTGTAAAGAAGTCCAAGGAAGTCTACGCAAGCCTTAGCCTGAGCTTCTGTTGAGTTTGCTGTTACGCAGTAGCAAGAACCAAGAGCTGATGTTGAATGAGCCCATCTGTCTGTAGCTGGAACCATTGTTACATCCTGGCCATAACGAGCATCTGCCTCGTCATTAACTGGGATATCTGTCCACCAAGAAATAGCCCAATCCTGTGTCTGTGTTGTTGTATCTGTTGTAACCTTTGTGAAGTCATCCTCTGAGATGTATCCCTTGTCAGCCCAGTCAGCCATAAGCTTACAGAACTCAAGGTACTCAGGAGTCTGGATTGTATCAACAACTTCATCTGTTGCACGATCTACAGCAAAGAAGTTTGTTGAAGAATCAGCTGTGAAGAAATCAAATTTGTCAATGTACCATCTGTAGAACATAGCTGTCTTCTGTGTAAGGAATGGATATTTAAGTCCATCAGCCTTAGCATCAGCGAGCATTGGCTCAAGATCCTTAAGCTCTTTTACAGAGTTGATATCCCAGTTGTGCTGGTCAACAAGATCCTGACGGAACATGAAGTCATAACCTTCTACGTTGTCCTTGTATACAGGAACGAAGTAGATCTTGCCATCGTACTTAGCAGCTTCCCACTGGCCCTCTGCCATTGATCCATAAAGAGGTGTTCCAGGGAGAAGATCTGTCAGATCATATACAGCGCCTGCTGGATAAAGATCGTTTGTTCCGATTGTGCCTTCCCATGAAGCTGTCCAAAGAAGGTTGATCTCGTTGTTTGCAAGTGCAAGGTTAGCTTTCTCTGTATACTCACCAGAACCGATATCTGTAAGAGTGATCTGTACAGGAATCTTGTCTGCGATGTAAGCATTGATAGCATCCTGAACCTTCTGAACCTGAGCTGAATCAGGTGTAGCAAGGTTAAATGTACATCTGTAAACATTGATGTTTGTAACATCGCCAGAAGCTGTCTCAGCTGCAGATGTCTCTGTAGTTGCTTCTTCTGTCTTTGTCTCAGCTGCAGATGTCTCTGTAGCTGCTGTGTTGTCTGCTGGTGTCTCTGTAGCTGCAGGTGTGCTGCCACAGCCAGCGAGCAATGAAAGTGACATTGCTGAAGCCATAATTACTGATAATACTTTTTTCTTCATATGTAACCTCCCTTTTTTAGGTTTCTTTGTTTTTATATCATCCCTTGAGGGGTAGATATCAACCCTTAACTGAACCAACGGTAAGACCCTTGATGAAGTATTTCTGGAAGAATGGGTACACTACCATGATAGGTCCAATAACTACTAAAACTGTTGCCATTGTTGCTGAGTACTGTGGAATAGTTCCACCCATAGCAGCTCTTGCAGATGCAGGAACGTTTGAGTTATTAAGAAGGAACTCTATACTCTTCTGGATGTTGATAAGAAGGAGCTGCAGAGGCTTCTTGGCATCTGTGTCAATGTACAAAAGTGCATTCTGCCAATCATTCCAGTAAGCTGTAGCCATCATGAAACCAACGGCTGCAAGTGAAGGCTTAAGAAGAGGAAGTGTGATCTGGAAGAAAGTTCTGTACTCACCTGCTCCATCGATCTTGGCAGCTTCCATAAGTTCTCCAGGAATACTGTTGGCAATATATGTTCTAAGAATAATAACGTTCATAGTTGAAACGCACAGTGGAAGGATCAGGAGCCAGAGGCTATCTTTTAAGTGATAGTAGCTGGTGAAAATGATATATCCTGAAAGTGTTCCACCATTGAACAGCATAGGGATCAACAGATAAATTGATAAGAATTTGGATAACCTGAAGTCTCTACGGCTGATTGAATATGCGAACATACTCATGAATAAAAGTCCCATGAATGTTCCGGAAACAGTAACTAATATTGTTATAAAATATGATCTTGCAAGCTGTGAGCCATATTTCAGAACTGTGCTCATACCTGTAAGTGACCAGTCCTTAGGCCAGAACCTGAAACCATTTTCTACAATACTTTTCTCATCTGTAAAAGCAGCTACGAATGTAAGCTCTACAGGCATGAAAGCAAATAATGTACATAAAACAAGAATTATTGCAAGGATAACCTGTCCAACGGTTACCTTCTCTTTTTTAGACATTTCTAAATCTTTATTTTTCATCTTAGCCATCTCTTTACTCTCCCCTATTAGAACAATGCGTTTTCTGGTGCAATTCGGCGAACTGTTGTATTAGCAAAAAGCATCAGTAACAGTCCTACAACTGACTGGAAGAATGAAGTTGCAGCTACGAATCCAAAGTTCGAATTCTTGAAAATAGCATTAAGTACGAAGGAGTCGATAACCTGTGTTGTTTCGTACAGTACTCCACTATTTCGTGTTACCTGGTAGAAAAGACCTGTATCTGAGTGCATTACTGAACCAACTGAAAGAAGAAGCATTACAGTAACCATAGGTATTAATGAAGGAATTGTAATGTGGAAGATCTTCTGCCATGAGTTTGCACCGTCGATATCAGCTGCCTCATAAAGCTCTGAATCAATTCCAGCGAGAACTGACATATAAAGAACTGAACCATAACCTGTATCCTTCCAGATCTTAACTACAAGGAGGATCCAAGGCCAAAGGTTTGCAGCAGAATAGAATCTTGTGCTGGTATTTAATGTATGGTTGATAATACCTGTATCTGAGCTGATGAATGCATATACAATGAACTGTACTGCTGCATAAGAAATGAATACAGGAATGATCATAAGTGTCTGCATTGTCTTGGCCATTCTCTTGAACACCAGCTTATCGATCATGATAGCAAGTGTAACATTGAGGAATGTTCCAACAGCTGTAAACAAAAGATAATATAAAATTGTATTTCTTGTGATTTGAATGAATGTTGCCTTAGAGGCGATCAGGAATTTGAAATTATCAAGTCCATTCCATGGGCTCTTCCAAATACCATCAACATAGTTGAAGTTCTTGAACGCCATTACAAGACCGGCCATAGGCACGTACATAATGAAGAACAAGATCAGGAAAACCGGCAATGCCATCACAACATGTGCTCTGTGTTTCCATGTGTTTTTAAGAAAATCTTTCATACCATTACTCTCCCTTTTTTGATCTATATGAGTCTTGCTACGGACTCTCCCCTCTCTATATTTCCTTTAACGACAACCTGTTCAACGATCGTCCCCTTAGGATTGTTGATAAGATCGATCAGCTTGGAAGCTGCTATAGCACCAATCTTCTCTGTATCCTGAACCATGGTTGTCAATATCGGACTAATCTTTCTGGCAAGTTCGATTCCGTCATATCCTACAACTGAGACATCTTCCGGAATTCGAAGACCTTTTTTTCTGATTGCATTGATTCCGCCAAATGCCGCGAAATCATCCGGGTAAAAGATACATGTTGGCGGATCCTTTAGTTCAAGGAGTCTTGTCGTTGCCTCAAAAGCAGCATCTGTGTCTCTATAAGGAACTGCCGGAACATATTCATCCGGAATTTCAACGCCGAAATCCTGAAGGGTTTTATAAAAACTCGAAAGTCGGCTCTTGGTAACTGAAGATTCCATTCCAGACTCTTTACCATGTATATATGCAATCTTCCTGTGTCCCTGCTCATAAACATAAGTAGCAAGTTCATTGATACCATTGACGTTATCAGACATGATTGCTGTTCTGTTATAGAAAAGATGGTCAATAGTAACAACAGGAATATCACTCTTAATAAGCTCATCAACCTGAGGATCTGAGAAATCCACGCAGGCAATTACGATTCCATCAAATCCTCTATAAATGGCGTGTGATAAATAAGACATATTGTTAAGTCTCTTATTACCACTGTTTATAAAGGTTATATCGTAGCCATTCTCCTCTGCTGTTCTCTTAAAGCTGTCCAGCACATGATTGAAATAGTCATGTGTAAGTCCGCTGTTAGCTTCATCGACGAACAAGACACCAATATTGTTAGTCTTATTTGTCTTGAGGGCCTGAGCCGCTGCATTAGGTCTGTATCCAAGCTTCTCAGCCACCTCTCTTACATGTTTCTTGGTTTCCTGGCTGATATCGCTATGATCATTGAGTGCCTTGGATACAGTTGCAACTGATACTCCACAAGCCTTTGAAATGTCCTTAAGTGATACCATTCTCTATCTCGTTAACTCCATGTGCATTACTAAATCGTTTTCGTAGTTTAAGATTACATCATTTTCACCCCCAGTTCAATAGTTTTTTATATTTTTTTGTGCAACATTTATATTTTTGGTGCATTTTTACAAAATCTTTATCGCTATTTCATCTATTTTCTCCTAATGCAATTGTATAATGTTAATTTTCTAGCAAACGTTTTCGGTGTTTTTTCGAAGCTTAATATAGAAGAGATTTTTGATACCGGTTTCAAGGGAAACTTTAGGCTACACCCCAGTGTTTATGCGGCTAAAAAGTTTTTTTATTTTCTGTTGCAATATATCAATTTAGCATATATAATGTCACTAGAAATTTCGAAAACGTTTAAGTGCATATAGCAACTTTTTCTTAATTCACAATTCACAGGAGGTTTTTATGAAGTACGGATTTTTTGATGACGCTTCTCTTGAGTACGTCATCACCACGCCAAAGACTCCATTGCCTTGGATCAACTACCTTGGTAACAAAGAGTTCTTTTCACTGATATCAAACACATGCGGTGGCTACACCTTTTACAAGGATGCCAAGCTCCTGCGTCTGACAAGATATCGTTATAACAACGTGCCATATGATAACAATGGCAAATACTTCTATATCAAGGACACAACAGATAAGGCAGATGAAGTTGTGTGGAATCCAGGCTGGCAGCCAGTAAAGACCGCCCTTGACTCATATGAGTGCCGTCACGGACTTGGTTATAGCACATTTACATCCAGCAAGAACAACGTAGAAGCCAAGGTTCTTACATTTGTACCTATGAATGATAACTGTGAGATTTCCAAGGTGACTATTACTAATAACAAGACTACCGCTGCCAAGCTTTCTCTTTTCTCATATGTAGAATGGTGTCTCTGGAACGCAGATGATGATATGAAAAACTTCCAGAGAAATCTTTCAACCGGAGAAGTAGAAGTTACAGATGGCGGATCAACAATCTATCACAAGACAGAGTATAGAGAGAGACGTAATCACTACGCTATCTACAGCGTCAACTCTGCTGTTAACGGTTTTGATACCAGCAGAGACGCATTCCTTGGCGCATACAATGGTCCTGATCATCCAGATGTTGTTGCAGAGGGCAAATGCACAAATTCTGTAGCAAGCGGCTGGTCACCTATCGCTTCACAGCAGATAAATATTGAACTTGCAGCTGGTGAGTCCAAGACATTTATCTTCATTTTGGGCTATATCGAGAACCCTGAGGATGACAAGTGGGAAGCTCCAGGCGTTGTTAACAAGAAGCCTGCTCTTAAGATGATTGAGGCTTATAAGACAGAGAGTGCTGTTGATGCTGCTCTTGTAGAGCTTAAGAATTACTGGAAAGAGCTTCTTTCCAACTACCATATCTCTTCTTCCAATGAGAAGGTTGACCGTATGGTTAATATCTGGAATCAGTATCAGTGTATGGTTACTTTCAACATGTCACGTTCTGCTTCCTACTATGAGTCTGGAATTGGCCGTGGTATGGGCTTTAGAGATTCCTGTCAGGATCTTCTTGGATTTGTACACCTTATCCCAGACAGAGCAAGACAGCGTATCATCGATATTGCATCTACTCAGTTCCAGGATGGTAGCGCTTATCACCAGTATCAGCCACTTACCAAGAAGGGTAATTCAGATATTGGCTCAGGTTTCAATGATGATCCACTTTGGCTCATCGCAGGAACAAGTGCTTATGTAAGAGAGACAGGGGACCTTTCAATATTAAAAGAGATGGTTCCTTTCGATAATGATATGAGTGTTGCCAAGACACTCATGGATCACCTCAAGTGTTCCTTTGACTTTACTGCAACTCACAAGGGTCCTCATGGTCTTCCACTTATCGGACGTGCTGACTGGAATGACTGTTTGAACCTTAACTGTTTCTCAGAGCATCCAGGTGAGTCATTCCAGACCTTTGGTCCTTCTGAAGGTCCTGTAGCCGAGTCAGTATTCATCGCAGGTATGTTTGTAAAATACGGCGAAGAGTATGCTCAGCTCGCTGAGCTTCTCGGTGATGACGCTGAGGCAAAGAGAGCCCGCGAAGAAATCGCCAAGGTTTACCAGGCTGCTATCACTGCCGGATGGGATGGCGAGTGGTTTGTTCGTGCTTATGATGCTTATTCCAACAAGGTTGGTTCAAAAGAGTGTGAGGAAGGCCAGATCTACATCGAGCCACAGGGCTTCTGTGTTCTTGCCGGAATCGGTGTCAAGGAAGGTCTTGCTGAGAAGGCACTTAAGAGTGTTGAAGAGAGACTTGATACCAAGTATGGTGTTATGATCCTTCAGCCTGCATATACCAAATATCACCTTGAACTTGGTGAGGTTTCATCTTATCCACCAGGATACAAGGAGAACGCTGGTATCTTCTGCCATAACAATCCTTGGGTTTCAATCGCAGAGACAGTTCTTGGTCACGGTAACAGAGCCTTTGAGATCTACAAGAAGACATGCCCGGCATATATTGAGGATATAAGTGATATTCACTGCACAGAGCCATATGTTTATTCACAGATGGTTGCAGGTAGAGATGCCAAGTTCTTTGGACAGGGCAAGAACAGCTGGCTCACAGGTACAGCTGCCTGGACATTTGTTAACATCTCTCAATACATCCTTGGTGTATATCCTACACACACTGGTCTCTCAATCAACCCATGTGTTCCTGAAGACTTTGGTGATTTTGAGATTACAAGAAAGTACAGAGGTGCCAAGTACAACATAAGCGTCAAGCAGAACGGCGCTCAGAAGGGCATCAAGAAGCTTGTCGTAAATGGCAAGGAGGTTTCCGGTAACATTATTCCTTACGAAGAAGGTGTTAAGGAATATACCGTTGAAGCTATAATGGGCTAAATATGTAGCCTGCGTAATCTTTTGAGGGGAAGAAAACGCTAAGGGAGTTGTGACAGATTGTCACAGCTCCCTTAAACATTTTATAAGTATTTCATTATCCTCATGTTTTTTTACAGCCACCCGGTAATAGCCCTTTTCAAGGCCTTTAAAATTAGAACAGTCTCTGATCAGTATTTCTTTTTCCAGAAGATAACTATAAAGATCTCCCCTGTTATCATAGAGCAAAAGAAAATTCGTATCCGACTTAAATACCTTAATTCCGCATTTCTCAAGTTCCTTAGAAAGAAAGCTTCTCTCTTCTTTAATATATACAAAAGACTCATCTTCATAGCCCTTTAGGCAGTGTCTGGCGCATCCAATGCCCGCCCTTAGTGCAAAAGATGACATATTCCATTCTGGCAGATATCTTTTTATATTCAGTATGTTCCTACTCTGAGACAAAAGAAATCCAACTCTCACTCCTGGAATAGAAAAAAGCTTGGTGTAGGCATCGATCACATATAATCCGGAATAATCCCTGATATAGTCTCTTGCTGATGTTTCCCCTTCCGACAAACTGAAAAAACACTCATCTACTATGAGTTTTGTTCCAGTCTCCTGACACCTGCTTATTATTTTTTCGAGTACATCTCTACCAATACACCGTCCTGTAGGATTATTGGGATTTGCAAGAAAAATTGCATCTACGTCTCCCTCTATTGCATCTACCAGATCATTAGTCACTTCAAAACCATTTTTCTCAGAAAGAGGGTAGTATTTGATCTGGCAATTATCAAGCATTCCAAGAGCATGTTCATATCCCCAAAAGCTGGGAACAGGAAGAAGGACCTTGCGAGGTCGCAGCATAAGCGTTGCAGCAGCAATAAGCTCCGATGCCCCGTTTCCTCCTATTATCATATCTGGTGTAAAAATGCTTTTGTAGGAACTACTATTCTGCGCCTTTGAAACTGCGCTCCGAAACTGGCTCTGGGTCATATCCGGATACTTATCCACATTAAATACCGTCTCAATCAGCTGATCCTTTATATCTTCAGGACAAGGGAAGGGATTTGTATTTACTGAAAAATCATATTTAATTTTCTTATCATATATCTCGCCGCCATGAAGCATTTCTTACACCTGCATCGTATTTACAAGAATCATAATTATCAGCAAAACTGCCATGCACAAGTATGTTGTGCCATACATTAGCCTGTTGGCTCTTTTAATATCTTCAGCTTCCACAGGCCTAAAGTCATCTCCTATAAAGGGCTTATGCACTATTTTGCCAAAATAGCTGGCATCTCCTGCAAGCCTTACTCCAAGAGCTCCCGCACAAACACTCTCTGTCTGTGCTGAATTAGGACTTTTGTGGTTGTATCTGTCTCTTTTAAAGATTGCAAAAGCTCTTTTGCCAGAGAAATCTCTTCCACACAAAAATGCTGCACCGATCATAAAAAGAGCACTAAGTCTAGCAGGAATATAGTTAAAGAAATCATCCATCTTTGCTGCTGCTCTTCCGAAATACTCATACCTGTCATTGTGATAGCCAACCATAGAGTCCATGGTGTTTACAGCTTTATAAAAAAAGCCAAGGACAGGCCCTCCAATAAAGGTATAAATAAGTGGCGCTATTACTCCATCAGAAGTATTTTCTGCCACTGTTTCAACCGCTGCCTTGGCAACGCCTGCTTCATCCAAGACTTTAGTATCTCTTCCAACTATCATAGAAACTGCATATCTTGCATCCTGCAAGGTGCCTTCCTTAAGAGCCTTATAAACCTTCATGCTCTCAACCCTAAGGCTCTTTGCTGCAAGGATATAGCAGGTCATTACTGCTTCAACCATGATTCCAAGTACAGCATGTACCTTATAAGAAAAAAATAATAGAAAAAAAGTAACAATAACCGTTGTCAAAACAACAGTTATCCACAAAATAATCCCCTTCCATAACTCTTTTGAAGGATTTCGGTCATAACCTTTATCCTTGTCATCAGCCTCTTTAGGTCCCATGAGCCTTTTATCAAGGAAACTTATGAGGTTTCCGATAAGTCTTATGGGATGGGGGATATTATAGGGATCTCCAATTATCTGATCCAGCACAAAGCCCAGGAAAAAGGCTATACTGTGAAAAAACATAAAACACCTCTACTAGTACTTTTAATTCAAATATCAAAATAAACAAAAAGAATAAGCATCTGTAATATAACTCGACACAGCAACAGCCACCAAATATATACATTCTGCCATGCAAATATAATATCCTGCCGTGTCTCCAGTGACTCCTCCAAATCTTTTTTTGCAAAGATAACTATAGTGCAGGGTATAGCACAAAACTGCAATTAGAGCGATAAAAGTGCCAATTGGCCATATAATAAGGCCAGAGCCCGCGCCTATGATCAAAGAGATATACAGAATTATCTTCACAAAAAAATCCGCCTCTTTTGTTTCATTGTTGAGCATTCCGTCTTTTTTGGCCTTGGGCAGGTAAATACTGGTAAGCCCGCATAATGCCCTTACTATAACGAATCCTATAGAGTAGGCCAACACCCCTTGCAATGCACTTATAGAACTATCCTGCATGGTCAATGATAAAAGCGCTGCCAGAAAGCAAAGTCCATATTTTATCAGGCCTATAACCGCAAAAGCTCCGATGTGAGGATCTTTCATTATCTCAAGGCTCTTTTCCCTATTCTGATAGGAAGAAAGAGCATCGCTAACATCCATAAAGCCGTCAAGATGAAAGCCGCCCGTTATTGCGATAGGAATTAAGGCAAGGATAAGCCCTAGAGCTACTCCAGGCTGATGCCCTTGACCAAGCCAGTAAACAGCCGTGCAAATACAGCCAATGACTACTCCTATCAGAGGCAAAAAAGCTATAGCCTTCTTGTAATCTTTATCCTCCCACTCAAAAATAGGCATAGGAATCCTTGAATACATGGAAAAAGCTATGGCCATCTGTTTTAATAATCTCATGTCCTGTCACTCCCTATACTGGCTTTTTCTTTTAACCAGGTGCCCTCTTCAAAAACATAGATTTCATCAGAAATCTTTTTAAGTTCCTCATTAACCTGAAAAAGTGCCCTTACATAATTTCTGGTATCGTCGTCGTACCCTGGCGCCTCCATGGGAAAAGAATTAGATACTATCACCACATTTTCAGCTCTTTGACATAAATTACGCACATCTTTTATTATGTGGTTCACCAGTTCATTCCCGCACAGGGCCCCTTCTCTATGCATTTCATTTCCAACAAGATTTGACATGCACTCCAAAAGGCAGGTAGATCCTGCAATTCCATCCACATTTGAAAGCTTCCTGCCAAGGTCTTCCGGGCATTCTATAGTTTCAAACCCTTTACCTTGCCTTAACTTTCTGTGTTTTTCTATTCTCTTTTGCCCCTCTTCTCCAAAGGGAATCATAGTGGCTATGTAGTATCTGCTGCCGTTTTCTGAAAGACTTACTGCCATATCTTCTGCCATTTTAGACTTGCCACTATCAGGTATTCCTATGATCAGTACAACCATCAGTTAAACCTCTTGTATTCTTCTATTTTATAATCAGAAAACCTGGCTCCCTGAAGATAATAGTCAAGAACAAGGTCCAATAAAGGAAAGAGCATAAGGGCGCCAGTCCCCTCTCCAAGAGCCATGTTCCCATTTATATAAGGTTCAAGCCCAAGAGCCTTAAGAGCTGCCATATTCCCCGCTTCTCTTCCTCTGTGAGAAGGTATCATATATTCCCTGCAGCCAGGAACCATCCCCTCTGCAAGAAGAGCTGCAGTGGAGCTGATAACTCCATCAATAACTACAGGCAAATGGCACTTGGCAGCTCCGATAAATACTCCCGCCATTCCAGCAATATCATAGCCCCCAAGAGTTCTTAGTATTTCAAGGTACTTTTCATTTTTTTCTTTATATTTTTCAAAGTCATATTTTAAAAGGCCTCTTCTTATAACTTCCTTTTTTCGCAAAAGACCTGCATCATCAAGGCCTGCACCTCTCCCAACAAATTTGTCACAGTTGCCCCCGAGAATAGCTGACAGGACTGCTGCTGATGTAGTAGTATTACCTATTCCCATTTCCCCAACAGCCAGAATATCTTTTCCCTCGCTATAAAGCTTCTCGGAAACCTCTATTCCTGCATAGACAGCCTCAAGGGTTTGTTCCACACTCATAGCAGGCTCTTTTAAGAAATTATTACTTCCCTTAGAGACCTTTTTATCAAGAACTCCTGCAAGCTTTTCATCGCTGTCAATCCCTATATCAACAGGAAATACAGAAACGTGTGAGGCTCTCCCCAGGCTGCAGGCTGAGCTTATACCATTTCCAAGAGCCTTTGCAACTGCCAGTGTTATTTCCTTGCCGCTCTGGGATATGCCTTCCTCTACAATTCCGTTATCTGCGCACATTACCACCAGAGTACGCTCCGAAAGTCTCGGAGATATGTCCCTCTTCATGGCTGCAATGCGGCATATAAGACTCTCAAAATCCCCAAGGCCGTCAATTGGCTTGGAAATACCATCCCAAGCCTCTTTTGCCTTCCTGAAAATTTCTTCATCTGGCCTTTCTATTTTTATCTCGAACAAATCTTTCTTTTGATATATCATACAGATCCTTATTTATTGTCCTCACAGGGACAGAAACCTTTTTACAAATTCCTTGTTGGAAGGATAATACAAATGGGTAAATCCGCCAAAGACGTTCTTAAAACTCTGATATCCCTCCCAGGAGCGCTTTCCTGAAGGCTTTGACATTTTTAAAACCTGGCCATTATTGGTTGTGTCATAATAGTGAAATTCATGACCCTTCATAGTCTCACCCATCTTTAGATATGGATTGTCCAAAAGAGCTGTGACATTTACATATCCAAAATGTGACAGCTTCGAAGTCATGTGGGATTCTCCCTCAAGAACTCCAGCCATCAAAGCGGTATTCCCTTCTATATCCGTCATGCTATTTTGCAAATATAAAAATCCCCCGCATTCTGCAAGGATAGGCATTCCTTCCATGGCCGCTTTCTTTATGCTCTCTCTCATGGATACATTCTCCATAAGCTGTTTCCCATAGAGCTCCGGATAACCGCCTCCAAGGATCAGCCTGTCCACCTCTGGTAGTTCCTTATCATGTATCGGAGAAAAGAACTTAATCTCTGCCCCCATATTCTTTAAAAGGTCCAGGTTATCCTCATAGTAAAAGCAAAAAGCCTCATCAAAAGCCACTCCAACTCTGGTCTTTAATTGGATTTCTTTTGAAGCTTCATTATCTATAGTAAGCTCCTTAGCCTCTTTGGCTATTTCAAGAAATCTTTTAAGGTCAAGACTTCCCTCTAGCTTATCTGCTACCAAGTCTACTTTTTCAAGGATATCCGGCACTTCTTCTGGAAGCACCAGTCCTAAATGCCTACTGGTAAAAAGAGTCCCCTCAAGCTTTGGAAGAAAGCCCAGAACCGGGATATCCAGCTCTTTTTCTATCTCTCCGGAAATATCCCTGACTATCATAGGAGAAATATTATTTAAAATAACTCCCTTTAAGACCGTCTTTCCATTATCCTGGCCGTAATCTGCAAAGCCCTTTATAAGTGGAATTACAGACCTGCTCATACCCTTTGTATCTACCACAAGTATTGCAGGCGTCTTTGTCTTTTTACAAAGATCATAGGAAGAACCCTCCATAGACAGAGCGCTTTGGCCATCAAAAAAGCCCATAACTCCCTCTATGATAGCCACATCACCACCCAAAGCTCCCGCCATCAGGGTTCTTTTTACCCCCTCTTCTCCAGCCATAAAAAGATCAAGATTTCTGGAAGGGACTTCCAGAACCTTTTTGTGGAACATGGGGTCGATGTAATCCGGACCGCATTTAAAGGCCGCCACATTGTAGCCTTTTCTTTTTAAAATTCTCATAAGCGCGCAGGAAACCAAGGTCTTGCCACTGCCGCTTGATGGCGCGCAGATCATAACTCTTGGAATTTGCACTTTATATTCAAAAGCCATAACTCACCTATTCTGCTCTAAAACAGCTATATACACGGGGTTTAGAGCATCTGCCATGTGGTAATGCCCCTTTGCCTGGTATCTTGTGACTGAAACAAGGGATACATAGGTCATTTCTAAATTCATCTTCCTGGCAAGGGTGGTAACCATTGATAGAGTCTCAAGTGTCACGCAGTTTAATACAATCCTTACCTTTGGGTTTTCCTTTAAAACTGCCTTTAGGATTTCTTCAAGCTTTCCTCCGCTTCCTCCTATAAAAACATGGCTTGGCCTTGGTAAGTCCAAAAGGACCTCCGGGGCTGTTCCTTCTACAATATGTATATTTGACAGTCCAAACTTTTCCCTATTTTTGCAAAGAAGCTCTGCTGCCACTTTATTTTTTTCAAAAGCATAAACCTCTATATCCGGATGAAGCAAAGCTGCCTCTATAGAAATCGATCCAGTTCCCGCACCTATATCAAAAAAGACGCTTCCAGTCTTAAGTTCAAGCTTTCTAACAGACAAGGCTCTGATTTCTTCCTTGGTCATGGGGACATCTCCCCTTATCATGTCCTCATCTCTGACAAAGGGCCCTGCAAGAATATTATCTGTATTTTTATTTTCTATATACAAAAGAACTTTATTTCCATCTATCAGATTGGTATCAGTTTTCCCCTCTTTGACCACTACTTCTGTCAGCTTTTCTTTTTCGCTTCCAAGGTCGCACCCAAAAACCAATCTAAAATGGTCTCCTGTCTGAAGGACTTCCCCTACTATTCTCTTTGCATCAGATATATCTGAAGGAAGTACTATCAGCTTGGGACTTACCATAGCGTAGCCTGCCACATTACACTTTCTGCCGTGGGCGCTTAATATCCTGACATCTTCAAGACTTACTCCAAGCCTGTTTGCAAACAGGGATACAGATGATATTCCAGATAGCTTGCAGACCTTGAAGCCTGCCCTTTCAAATATCCCTGCAGACTTTTTGGCCCCGCTTGAAACTGCAATGTCACCAGAATAGGCAACAACAGCTCTTTTATATTCAGGATGTTGCTGGAGATAGTCTATTATCTTAGAGGTTTCAAAAAAGCTCTTTACCTTTCCAGAAAAGCTCTCAAGACGCTCCACTACTGATGGTGCTCCAAAGATAATGTCGCTCTCTTCAAGAGCCCTAAAGGTTTCCAGAGTAATAAGCCTTTCCTCCCCAGGTCCTATCCCTGCAAGAACTATCTCTCTTTTTTCATTATTATCAGTAAAAGATATTCCAAGATATTCCGAAAGCTTTTTTAAAACTTCCTCCATGGAAAGATGCTCAACTTCTGTCTCAGGATTTGCACTACTATTTTCAGGATTTTTTACTACTACTGCCCTTATGCCGCACTGACGCGCTGCCTCAAGCTTTTCGTAGTACCCTCCAGTCACCCCGCTTTCCTTGGTAAGAATAGCCTTGGCATCTATCTCTTTTATAAGGCTTGTATTTATCTGGGTAGAAAATGGCCCCTGCATAGCGATTATCTGCTTGCCGGAAAGTCCCGCCTCCTGACAAAGGGTGATGCTCTCAAGGCTTGGAAGCACTCTGGCGTAAACTCTTTTCACATCGCCTATCTGCCCTATGATTTCTTGTAAATCCTTGCTGCCTGTAAGAAGGAGTATATTTCCCTCTGTTTCCTTCAGGACTGCTCCTGCCTCCTTCATAGTATTTACATAGGATACGAAGTCCTGCTGATAATCAGGATCTTTAGTATTTCTTGACAGCCTAAGGTAGGTTGTATGGGACTCTTTAGCCGCAGTCCTTATTTCATCTGAGGCTTTGACAGCAAAAGGGTGCGTTGCGTCTACAACAATCCCAAACTCACCACCGCTTAAGAGCTCTTTTATCTTTTCCTTTGAAAGCCTGCCGGTTAAAACTTTTGTTTCTCCGCTTCCAAGCTCAATATCTCTGCCATATTCAGTTGCAACGCTTACTATATGGGGAACATTCTCTTTCCTTAAAAAGTCAGAAAGAACTCTTCCTTCTGTTGTTCCGCCAAATATTAAAACCTTATCTTTCACTTCTGTATCCTCTTTTAGTGATCATATGTCCATCAATAAGTTCAGAACTGGAATTACCGATAAATACAGTGCAGAACATGTCTGCAGGATACTCAGTAAGTTCCTTTAAGGTCATTATCTCCATTTTTTCGTCCTGCCTTTTGATATTTCTGGCAACGCCGCATATTCTGCTCTCTTCTAAAGTCTCCATAAGGATTTCTGCTGCCCTTTTGAGATATCCGCTCCTTGACTTACTCTCCGGATTATAAAGAACTATGACCATATCAGACTCTGCTGCCGCCCTTAGTCTCTTTTCAATTGTATTTACAGGTGTCAGCCTGTCGCTTAAACTGATCAGGCAAAAATCGTGTATGAGCGGTGCTCCCAAAAGTGCTGCTCCGCTTATAGCCGCAGTTACCCCGGGGATCACTTCTATTTCCACATTCTCAACATTTTCATCCCCATCTCCCTGCACCAGTTCAAAGGCAAGTCCTGCCATTCCATAGACTCCGGCATCTCCGCTGCACACAAGCGCTACCACCTGACCTTTCCCTGCTCTTTCAAGGGCCATGGCAACTCTTTTCTCCTCGCCCATCATAGGAGTTGATAAGTACTCTTTGTCAGGAAAATATGGTCTTAAAAGGTCACAGTACACCGTATATCCTGCTACCACATCGCATTCCCTAAGGGCCCTATCCGCCCTGATCGTCATATCTTCATAGCATCCAGGTCCGATGCCGACAACATATAATTTTCCCATATCATAGCCTTTCCCATTCTCTGCCTGAAGTTATAATGCCAGCTGCAAATGTAACTCCATCCAGGGCTTTTTTACTACAGATCAGCCTTGCGCCGTAGGCACACACTGCTCTCTCGCAGATATTGTCAACTCCAGTTACCTTTTTTACAAAGTCAGAGGAGCTAAAATCCCCCTCTTGGGCAAGAAGGGTGTCACTGTCATAGGTTATAAACTCAGCTCCAAGTTCCCTTGAAAGCTCAATGAGCCCAGGTTCCCCCCTCTTAATATCAGCTGAAACAATTGCTCTTACAGCTCTTTTTTCTATATGTTCCTGCAAAAGCCCTGTCAAAAGAGCTTTTTCAAGTTCGTCCTTTGTTTTTCCCTTTTTGCAGCCCATCCCCACTACAACATTTCTAGGAATAAGTAGGAGTGCATCTTCGTCATATACTCTGCTGGTTATGACAAGCTCTGCCTCCTCTACGTTAGTTCTGCGAATATTAGCCGGAAGCTGGATATTCTTATTTTCCAGACACTCTTCAAATTCTGGATCTATGTAAGCACTGCTGCTTCCTGTTTTTAATAGTCTTGCCGTAAATTCTTTTGCCTTTTTCATGTCTGTTATAACAAGATCATTTTCCTTGGCAAAAACGTCAACGGCAAATTCTCCCCTGGTATCTGTCGCTGTAGTCATTACAGCCCTTGCCCCTGTCAAAAGAGCTATCTTTCTGGCAGCCTCTACGGCTCCTCCCAAATGCCCTGACAAAATTGGGACTACAAACTCTCCCTTTTCATCCATGACAATAACAGCCGGATCAGTCTTCTTGTCGCGGATAAATGGAGCAATTGCCCTTACCGCAATCCCGCAGGCTCCAATGAAAATCAGGACATTTCCGGATTCAAAATTATCTCTGGCCCAGTCAGCTACTGACGAAACGCTCTCTAAAACTGGCACATCAACAGCATCAGAAAGCTCATTAAAAAGAGCCTCTGCCAGCCTATCCATCAGCTCCTGCCCCTTGTCTGTAAAGCATATTATTTTGTATTTATCTAAGCTTATCTGCTTCAAACTATCCGCTCCGTTTTTCCTTTAGAACATTTCTTCCTTGAGCTTTTTTATTACCTTGCCATAGTTATCTCTCTCATGAGGGAAGGTACAATCCATGCAGTTTTTTATGCCTTTTTCAGTGTAGCTGTAGGTTCCTCCACAGTCCTTTATAGTGTATAAAGGACAATAACAGAACAGGCAGTTAAACCTCTCCCTTGGAAGGTCATGACATGGGAAATACTCGCACTTATCATTCACAAAGCATGCACTATGGCGCTTTATATCATCCTTATCAAAGCCCTTCAGGATTTTTTTATACTTGTCATCGTCAAGTCCATACAGGTCTTTTATAAGAGCTTTTTCAAGAACATTTTTCGGCTCTTCTATCGCTACGTGTCCATCCTCATAGACAAGAAGGAGTCTGTCTGCCACATCAAGAGCAAGTTCTATTTCATGGAGCGACATTATTATTGTCACCTTTTCTTTTGCAAGCTTTCTTACAACATCCATAAGCTCCATTCTGTGCCTGATATCCATATATGAGGTTGGTTCATCCATCACAAGGTATTTAGGTTTCTGGCATATAGCTCTTGCTATAAGGCATCTCTGCTTCTGTCCGTCACTTAGTGCATCATAAGGGGTATCTGACAGCTTTTTTATCTTCATGGTTTCAAGAACCTCTTCCACAATGGCAAGATCTTCTTTTCCATACCTTCCAAAGCCATCTGTAAAAGGAAGTCTCCCTGATAGGACCACATCTTTGCAGGTCATAAGCTGAGGGCGTATTCTCTCTGTTGTTACTATTGAAAGCTCTTTGGAGATTTCTTTGGCTGATAGAGAAGACAATTTCCTAAGGTCAAGATAGACCTCTCCCTCTATAAGAGAGAGGCTTCCGTTTATGCTCTTTAGTAGCGTAGATTTGCCACCGCCATTTGGCCCTATCAGGCATATGATCTCTCCCTGCCTTATATCTATATTTACATCTCTGACTACAACCTTACGTCCGTAGCCTGCTGAAACCTTTTCAAGCCTCATTTCGTCCATGTCTCCTAACTATCATATAAATAACTATTGGCGCTCCAAATAGTGATGTGACTGCAGAAATATTAAGCTCTGTGGGCGCAAAAAGCTGTCTTGCAAGAAGGTCACTAAACATGCAGAACACTGATCCGGCAAGGAAAGATGCCGGAATCAGAACTATAGGCCTTGAGGTTGCAAGAAGCTCTCTCATAAGGAATGGAACTGCTATTCCGATAAAAGATATTGGTCCTACAAAGGCCGTAACGCAGGCAGAAAGAACGCTTGAAATAAGTATGACCATTAGTCTTACAAATTTTACATTTATTCCAAGGCTTCTAGCATAGTTCTCAGTCAGCCTAAGTGCATCAAGGGGCTTACTAAGCAGCATCACAAGAATTGACATAAGCCCTACAAGAATAAGCGCATAGTATACGCTATTCATATCTATTCCAGAAAAGCTTCCCTGGGACCAGCTGTGAAGATTAACAATATCCGAGTCGTCAGCAAAGGCAATAAGAAAATCCGTGATGGCACTGCAGATATACCCCACCATGATGCCTGCTGCCAATAAAACTGCCATGTTGGACACAACTCTTGATATGAGGATTATGAAACTTGTAGTCACAATTGCCCCCACAAATGCAGCTGACACCAGAAGAAGATTTGAACTTCTCCCAGTACTGCCCACTATAAAGATCAGGACTATCGCTACCATCATCTTGGCTCCAGAGGAAATTCCAAGAATATATGGGCCTGCAATAGGATTTGAAAAGTAAGTCTGCAAAAGAAATCCCGACACCGCAAGGCCTCCACCTAGAATAAATGCCATAAGGGCTCTTGGCAGCCTTATGTCCATGATGATTGTGCTATTCACATCTCCCTGACTATTACCAATAATGATATTCCATATTTCCCTGACAGGAATATTTACATTTCCTATGCCTAAGTTCATAAAAAAGGCAATAATTATCAGCAGAACCAGCATCAGATATACTGCACATCTTCTAACCTTTCTGCTTTCTTCCTTAATTGTCATCCTGTAAATCCTTCTTATTTTTTGCCCCTGAAAAGCGTTTCAAAGTCCTTGTCATATAGCTTTGACTTCTCGTAGTTTCCTGTACTTACAACGTCTCCAACTATTATTAGAGCTGTTTTATTTATTCCCTGCTCTCTTGCAATATCAGGTATTTTCTCAAGAGTAGAAACAAACTTCTTTTCATCCTGCCAGGTTGCCTTATAAACAATAGCGCATGGGGTATCTGCCCTTCTTCCAGAAGCTATGAGTCTTGCACAAAGCCCTTCAATATCACCTGCAGATAAGAAAAATACCATGGTGGCCTCATGGCTTGATAAGGCCTCAACTGACTCTTTTTCCGGAACCCTGGTCCGTCCCTCCATTCTTGTTATTATGACGCTCTGACTTACACCAGGCAGGGTATATTCAAGATTAAGAGCTGCTGCCGCGCCGCAAAAAGAGCTAACTCCAGGAGTATCATCATAGGCAATCCCCAGCTTATCAAGTTCATCCATCTGTTCTCTGATAGCTCCATAAATACTGGGATCTCCCGTGTGGAGCCTTACAAGGTCCTGTTTCTTTTGATCTGCCCTTTTCATGATATCAATGACTTCTTCCAGGGATAAAAGGGCGCTATTATATATTTCGCATGTATCCTTGGCATATTCTAAAAGCTCTGGATTAACTAAAGAGCCAGCGTAGATAATAACGTCTGCTTCCTTGATCAGTCTCTGCCCTCTTATTGTTATAAGATCAGTTGCTCCAGGGCCTGCGCCCACAAAATGAACCATTTACCGTTCCTCTCTTACTCTTCTACTTTTTTTAAACCATCTTCACAAACTCTAAAGCCCTGTCAGTCTGAGTCAGCTTTGTGTATTCGTTTGAAAAAACTATAACTTCTGCCGCAAGCTTTCCATCGCACCAAAGTTCCATGTTTCTTTTTATATTATCTGCAATTAGATCAAAGACCTTATCCCTTATTCCGGCCTCGGTAATCAGCCTTACAGCCTCATCTGTCATAACGCAGTCCATGACCTTTTCGCAGAGATCATCTATATTCATGTCATCCCCTGAAACCTTTTTGATCAGGTCCACAAGTATTTCCATCCTGTGATCTCCGTAGGATGAATGTGTATTTTTTATTCCTCCTGACACCTTTACAAGTTTGCCTAAATGTCCGCAGAAAAGAATCTTTGAAAAGCCCGCATCTGCTGCCATTTTCACTGTATCATAGACAAAATTGGAACACATTACAGCCTTGTCCTCTTCTATTCCATATTCATCTCTTAGAAATTTAAGGCCATAGTTTCCAGGTGCCATCAAAAGTACCTGCTCATTTTGGGCTTTCATCTGGCTTATCTGAGTCTTTATGGTGGCAACTATTGCTTCATCGCTCATAGGCTTTACTATCCCGGTTGTTCCCAGAATTGAGATGCCACCCACAATTCCGAGTTTTGGATTAAAGGTCTTTTTAGCTATTTCTTCTCCGCCTGGAGCACTTATTTCAACAGCTACACCTTTATCAGACAAGCCATTATCCTGTAGGACCTCTCTAATATTTTCCTTTATCATCTTCCGCGGTATGGAATTTATGGCAGCTTCCCCGACAGCCTGGTCAAGGCCTGGCTTTGTAACCTTGCCAATCCCCTCTCCGCCGGATATTAGCACATCCTGCTCGCAAGTCTCTAGAAAGGACACTTTGGCATATATCTTCATCCCGCTTGTAACGTCCGGATCATCTCCGCCATCCTTGACTACAGCGCAGGATACGCACCTATCTGTCCTGTCTATATCAAGTATCTCCGCAAGAAATTTAGGCCCTTTGGGAGTAACGATAGATACTGTATTAATTTCTTTTTGACAGATCAGCATCATAAGAGCCGCCTTAGCAGCTGCAGCTGCGCAGCTTCCAGTGGTGTATCCGCACCTTAATTTCTGTCCGTCTTTTTCAATGTATAGATTATTATCCATATCTTTTCACATATTGTACAAAAAAGAATTGCAGATAGCAGCAGCTACCCCGCTTCCGCCCTTTCGTCCCACATTAACAATATAAGGAACATCCATTTCAAGGATAAGCTTCTTGGCTTCAACTACATTTACAAAGCCTACAGGGACTCCTATTATAAGTTCCGGTCTAAAGCCCTTTTCATCATACAATTCTCTTAGCCTTATAAGGGCTGTTGGCGCATTTCCAATTGCAAAGATAAGAGGCTTTCCTATCTGGGATGCCTTCTCCATGCTGACATATGCCCTTGTGACCTGCCTTTCTCTGGCTATCTGTGCCACCTCTTCATCTGCCATAAAACAAAAAGCTTCTCCACCAAACTTTGAAAGAGCCTTTTTATTTATCCCTGAAAGAGCCATATTGGTGTCAGTCACAATACTTGCTCCGTTTCTTATGGCATCCTTGGCTTTTTTTATTACATTTTCAGAAAATACCAGGGTATCAGCATAGTCAAAGTCTGCCGTTGTATGTATCGCCCTTACAACAGTAGGTTCTATGTCATCTGGTATCTCTTTTCCCATCTGAGAAAGCTCACTTCTTATTATCCTAAAGCTCTCGCTTTCTATTTCTGATGGCAAAACCTTTTTTATCTCCATATATCTTTTCCTTATAAACCAATCGCATTATAGATAAGCTTCCAATCAAGGCTCTCTCTTAGTGTATCCGCCAGCTTATCAAGTTCTTTTTCCTGAATATCATTCTTGCTCTCAAGCTTAAAATCTCTTTTAGGAAGCTTTCTGTGTTCACAGACAATATCCACAAGTCTCTTTGTAAAATCCCTGCTGTCAAAAATTCCATGAACATAGGAGCCAAGGACATTTCCCTTGGTAACTACAAGGTTCTTGTTATCACTACAAGCCATGCTGCTTCCCATGTGAATCTCATAGCCTTCTATCTGACAACCGTTTAAGCTATCAAATATTCCATCTGCGCCTTTTACTACTCCCTCAACCTGCTTCAAGGTCTTCTCACTTTTAAATACTGTGCTCACAGGAAGGAGGGATAAGCCTTCCTCCAGGCCCTTTTTCTCTGCGCCAAGTTCATCAGAAACACTAATTCCCAGCATCTGATAACCTCCGCAGATGCCAACAACAATGCTTCCCTTTTCAGCCAGATCTCTTATTCTGTTAAAAAGACCTGTCTCCTTAAGCCATTTAAGATCTCCAATTGTATTTTTGGTTCCTGGCAGGATTATCAGATCAGCCTGGCTTAGAGCATCTTCTGAATCTGTGTAGATAACTTCTATTTCCGGGTCACTATCAAATATTGAAAAGTCAGTGTAATTGCTGATAAAGGGAAGTCGCACTACAGCTACTTTTACCTTTCCTTCCCCCTTAAAGCCTGATGATGTTTTAAGTCTTTCTGAAACGCTATCTTCTTCATCAAGCATTAGTTTTACATAAGGAACTACGCCTGCAAAGGGGATATCGCAGTAGGCCTTAAACATTTCAAGTCCAGGCTCAAGAAGCTTTACATCTCCTCTGAATTTGTTTATGATAAGACCCTTTATTCTGTCCCTTTCCTTTTGCGGCATAAGGCTCACAGTTCCAAGGAGCTGGGCAAAAACTCCGCCAGGGTCTATATTTCCTGCAAGAAGAACTGGGGCATCTACAAGTTCCGCAAGTCCCATGTTCACAATATCATTTGCCCGCAAATTTATCTCAACAGGGCTCCCTGCGCCTTCTATCACAATTATGTCATTTTCATCAGCAAGCCTTTCATAGGCTTTTAGGATGTCCGGAATAAAATCTTTTTTTATCTTAAAATAGTCTGCCGCTCTCATATTGCTGACAGGCTCCCCTGCTACTATGACCTGGGAAGTTGTATCTCCCATTGGTTTTAGCAGGATAGGATTCATGTCGGCACTTGGCTTTTTGTGGGCGGCAAAGGCCTGAAGCGCCTGGGCCCTTCCTATCTCTTTTCCATCTATAGTCACATATGAATTAAGGGCCATGTTCTGGGATTTAAAAGGGGCCACCTTGTAGCCATCCTGGTATAGCACCCTCAGCATTCCCGCTGTCAGAATACTCTTTCCCGCTCCCGACATGGTTCCTTGTATCATTAGATTTTTTGCCAATTAAGTATCTCCTTAGTTAAGCCCATGGAAAAACTCTGTCTCTTTTTCCTGGCTCATGATAACTTGATTCAAATTCTCGATTATAGTTCCAGTCTTTCCTGCAAATTGATACAGAGCTTTATCCGTATACCACACGTTTCCTTCTCTTACAGCATCAAACTGAGAAAAAAGCTTGTCTACAGAGGTAAGCTCATCGATTGTAGTTGGTGCATTTTGTATTGTTCCATTGTATATGAGGATATCTGCTTCTTTTGCATAGGCCAAAAAAGCTTCCACACTTATGGTCATCTGAGTAGATGCCATATCTTCCTGGTTTTCCACAGGTGACAGATACTCGCCGCCTGCCTGCTCTATCATTTTTGATAAGTAGTCATTTCCTTTTCTTGTAACTATCTGATGATTGGAATTGACAGAAAACACTGCAACCTTTTTCTCGGAAGTGCCGCTTTTATCAAGGCTCTCCACAAGTTGCTTCTGCTGGTCAAAAAATTCCCCAGCCTCTTTTTCTTTATCTGCTAAAAGCCCATATACCCTGATCCACTCAAGTCTTCCCAAGGGTTCATTTTCGTAACTTGACCTGTCTATAAAAACTGGTATTTCCAGATCTTCAAGTCTCTCTAAGACCTTTGGAGCATGAAGGATCATAGTATTTTCTATAGCCAGCTGTATTTTCTTTTCCAGGATCATCTCATAATCAGGGGCATTATACTTGCCTCCATAGATAAGACTTCCATTTTCCATTGCCTCTTTTGCAGAAGCGATGTACCAGTCTTTTTCCTGAATGCTTGAAAGGCTGACAAGATAGGTAGCACCAAGGCTGTCAAAATGGCACATTGCCCCGGTAGCGGCCAGATATATATCAGAAAGTGGCCTTTTTATCACAGTAGTGTCAGAAGGAAGCTTGTCCGGGCACTTTACGCCCTCAGGAAGTATCAGATACTTTCTGCCATCATCCACAGTTATCATGGCTATATCTTTTTCATACCTGTGTATTCTAAAACCCTGAGCATAGTCATTTTCATCACTTGATAAAAGACTATACCCTTCTAGCACAGGGGCATTCAGACTTTCAAGCCTGTCTTTCTCTGAAGCATTAGTCTTAAGGGCGTTGTCTTCCTTACTATCTTCAATAGCCGCATCCTCTTCCACCAGAGAAAAAGTAAGTGTGTAATCTATAAGATGCGGCGAACTCATAGCAGTAGTGTCTGCCTGAACCTGCATTTCTTTATCAAGGACCACAGGGATAATAAATTCAGAGTTTCCTTCCTCATTGACGGGAGAATAAGTCTTGCCGCTTACTATCATATAATCATAATTTGGACTGCTAAATACAATATCCGCAGTCATTTGTCCATTTTTGACCTCTATCTTGCAGGGGCTTTCAATGTAAGCCTTTCCGCTTCCTCCCGTAAGAGTAACAGATGCGGCATATTCCCCATCTGGAATTCTGCCGCATCCCCACAAGCAAACAAGCATGGCCAAAAACAATAAGATAAACTTATAGTTTTTTTTATTTAAGTACACTTCCTGTATGCTCCACATATAATTTCTGAACTTCTTCAATTCTTCCAAGTCCTGAAATCTGACAATCTACGCTTTCAAAAGAGCCATCTGCTTCAAAGCTGCTCTTCCATGAATCTTCCTCATCTCCTGCCATGTCATTATTAGCATGGTCACCTGCAACAACCATAAGAGGACGAAGAACTACCTTCTTGTATCCTGCTTCCTTAACCTTATCAATAACCTGTGAAAGCTCTGTCTCTTCTGGTTCTCCCTCAACTGTTCCGATAAATACGTTCTCATAGCCAAGTTCATCCATCTGAGTCTGCATCTGTGAATAAGTAATCTTGGCAGTATGTGATGTGCCATGTCCCATAAATACAAAAGCTGTTCCAGCATCAGCAGCATCCTTAAGGCTTGCAAATCCAGCTTCCTTTACTGCTGCATCAGTAATAGCCTTGGCAACTGTCTCTTTATCCTCATTGATCACAGTCGCATCTTTTCCAACCTCACCAAGAAGTGGCTGTGCAATAACTACTGTCTCAATCTTATCTTCATAATCCTTGAGTGTTGCGCAAAGCTCGTCATATTCTGCACCATGCATAAGGTGAGTAGGCTGAATCACAAGTGTCTTTACGCCGTTGTCCACTGCTCTCTGAAGAGCCTGATCAACGTTATCGATCTTCTCGCCATCTCTTGCAAGTACGTGATTGATGATAATCTGGGCTGTAAACGCTCTTCTTACTGACCAGTCAGGATATGCCTTGGCTATTGCCTTCTCAATACCACCAATATCATTAGCTCTGCTGTCGTTAAAAGAAGTACCAAAGCTTACTACAAGTATCTCTTTTTCTCCGATATCATCAGCATTAAGAGGATCATCCTTGGAAGCATCTCCTGTATCTCTTCCAAAGTAGTCAGGATCTGCGCTTTCTCCCTCGACAAGCTCTTTTTGCTCATCTGTAAGTGCATCCCATGCCTCTTTTGCCTCTTTGCACTGCTTTTCTGTATCCTCAGTCCATTCCTGAACGTAGATTGCATCAATAAGATCTGCTACATGGTCTGCCATAGCCTGATCGTCATCTCCCTCATGTGGTTTAACGTTTGAAACCTTTACCTTATGGTCATACCATTTTTCTTTTGTGCCGATAAGGGCAAGGTCAAACTCCTGGTCAATTGCTGGAACCGGAACATCAAAGCCGTATACTTCCTCTGTTGTTCCGTCTTCATATTTTACTGTATCAGTAGTAGGTTCAAGAAGAACTGCACCCTCCTTCTGGGCATCTTCTGCTGTGCCAGGGAAAAGATTAACTATGTTCTTGGAAGGAAGTGTAATGTGTATGGTCATCTCACCGTTTGCAACAGTTAAAAGGCCCTGGTCGCCATATGCTTCATTTATATGGAACATGGAACCATCTGTTGTAAAGCTGGCATCGTATACTCCATCTTCAAGAGCTGCCTGGTCTGCATTTTCTGCAGGAGTAGTCTCTGCTACACTTGCCTCTTCTACACTACTTTCTGCTACTGTGCTACTCTCCACACTTTCTGCAGGCTGTGAGCCATTACAAGCGCACAAGCCAAATGCAAGTGTAGCTGTCAGCATCATTGCTACTAGATTTTTTTTCATAATAATTTGCCTCCTTTTTTGGGTGCATATTTACATAAGAAAAAAGAGAACCTCATCACGAGATTCTCCTACAAAGCATCCATATCAAATGCGCATATTAAGCGCACAAAACTAACAGCAAAAGACATACATCTTTTGCTAAATGGCTTCGTACAGTCAATTCCTCGTGACCTTGGCTGCTCTCATAAGATAGCACCCTTTGTACAGCGACAGGCAGGTCTCCCGGCTGATCGTTTGTCATTTAAGACGCAGCATCTTCCCTTCCCAGGATACTATTTGCGTATTCCCAGTGGTTATAAAGAGCTGCTGGCAAAAGCCAACGAATCACGGTGACGAGATCGTGCGGGACTTACACCCGCTTCCCTTTTCATCTGCACATCAGAAAAATCCTGACTGCAGACACCTTCCGCCTTATTAAATTATAAAGTCATAATAACACATAACCCCTGATTAGGGTAGACCGGCCAAAACTTTCTTGATAAGTCAGGCATTTGTACGTCCAAGCGTAAATTGTTGCATGAATGACGGTTGTTATGGTAAAATGTGATGTTAGTCGGAGGTTTATATGAGCAAAGATATCAAGCCTAAAAAACATAGGCATAAACGTCATTATACCTTTATGATCATATCTGGAGATTCAGACGGCAGCACCAAGCGTTTGCATCTCAATCATTTCAAGACTCAGCTGCTTGCGTACTCATGTTTTGTTATAGCCCTGGCAATCGTATGCTACATTATCTATTCTGCTATAACAATTAGTTCGCTGAGAGACATGCAGTCACGGCAGAGCGCGGAGATACAGGAACTTACAGAAGAAAACAGTTCTTTAGCTGCCGATAATGATAAATTGCAGACGGAGGTAGAACAGCTCTCTGCTGCAATCAATAAGAGGCTTGAAGATGAACAGATTTCTGCGGAGGAGGCACAGGCTCTTGCTATGCCTACAGGTTTTCCTCTTTCAGGAACAGCTTCTATGACAAGCGCAGTTGACGACACCAACTCTACTACTATTACTGAGCTTACAGATGACAACAAGGATTCTGCTACAGGCAACCCAATTGTCATGTTCACAGCTGGGGAAGGCAGCAACGTTATAGCTTCCGGAACAGGAACAGTGCTTAGTGTTACTACTGATGCCAAGTTTGGCAATATGGTTTCAATCGACCACGGCAATGGTTACATTTCCATTTATAGAAATGCCGGCGATCCCCTGGTAACAGAGGGAAGCTCCATAGACAAGGGCGACATCATTTTTGTTGTGGGTGAACACAATACTTCCCTTGGATATCAGCTTCAGCAGGACGGCAAATATATTGATCCAGAAGAGTTAATTGAGATTAACGGATAAAACGGAGGAAAAAAAATGTTTGGAAACAAGAAAGAAGCTGCGACTATCGAATCAGCTCTGGAGCAGGTTGGAACTATAATCGGTCCAGGTGCGGTTATTGACGGTCCTCTTACCACCAAGGATTCCACGCGAATCGATGGCACTGTAAAAGGTAATGTCACTATCAGTGGCGCACTTATTGTTGGTCAGGAAGCAAGAATTGATGGAACAGTTTCAGCCATGAACGTCTATGTAGCAGGAACAATAAACGGAAATATTACTTCTCCTCAGGGCAAGGTTGAAATCAGCGATACTGGCAAGGTTTTTGGAGATGTTACTTGTAAGGGAATCATCATTGATGAGAATGCCGTATTCCAGGGCAAATGTGAAATGACAAATCTTGACAAGAACTCAGCTGCAATTGCCAAGGAAAGAGCCGCTGCTGAAAAAAGCGAAGAAACCAAAAAAGACGACAATAAGAACGAAGATAAGAAATAATTTATAATATAATAGATAAAAAAGTCGAGTGTCTGACCGGCACTCGACTTTTCATTTAGGCATATTAAAATACAAATTACTCAATCCTGCATTCTCTCGAATACAAGCTCATAACCATCGTCTCCGTAGTTAAGAGAACGGTTAACTCTACTGATAGTAGCTGTTGACGCACCAGTTTTCTCAGCAATCTCAAGATAAGTCTTGTGATCCCTAAGCATAGAAGCAACTTCAAATCTCTGTGATAAAGATAAAAGTTCGTTTACTGTACAAAGATCTTCAAAAAAACTATAACACTCTTCCTTATTCTGAAGGCATAGTATAGCGCTAAACAGGTGATCAACTGCATCTGTTCTGATTTTCTTATTCATACGTAAGTCTCCTTGATTTTATTTTCGCCATAATTTTCTCTGTATTCCGTATAAAATACTTTCGTGCTTAAACATTTTATCACTCTGAACCAGTAAAGTAAAGTGTTTTTTCGCCTTTACTTTTGCACTTATATGTGATAATCTAGTTTTGTTGTCATAGTACAACAGAACGATTATTTTTTTATTTTTAGTGGAGGTATTACAATGAACAAAGGTACTGTTAAGTGGTTCAACAACCAGAAGGGTTACGGTTTCATCTCTGACGAGGCTGGAAATGATGTATTCGTACACTATTCAGGACTCAACATGGAAGGTTTCAAGTCTCTCGAAGAGGGTGCTTCTGTAGAGTATGATGTAATCCAGGGCGAAAAGGGACCTCAGGCCGTAAACGTTAACAAGCTTTGATCCAAGGTAATTCAGAGCTAATTTAATCAGACTACAAAGTGCCTTATTCTAATATATATATATTGAATTCGCAAGATTGTAACAATGATTAATCAACAAAAGCCATCTGGTGCAAACCGGATGGCTTTTTTGACCTAACGAATTTAGAAACTTTTTTCTTTAAATACAACTCTTTATCACTTCATCTATTTTTAAACTTCCACCGAAAATATCAAGTGCGCTTCCCACAGTGATATCCACTCTGTTTTTTCCAAGTTTCCTGACTATTCCGATATCCTCTATTGTATGTACTCCGCCTGCATAAGTTACAGGAATCCTGCCCCAGTCTCCAAGTATTCTCACAACATTCTCTTCTACACCGTTTTGCTTGCCCTCGACGTCAGCAGCATGGATCAGAAATTCGTCGCAGTACTGAGAAAGATCATCAAGAGTTTCCTTATTTAGCTCAACACTTGTCATCTTCTGCCAGCGATCTGTAACAACAAAATATTTTTTGCTATTATCAGCTGTATCTGTAGTTTGTATTTCTACAGGATTTCCATCTTTATCCACAAGAGCAGCTTTGCAGGAAAGATCCAGAACAATATGTTCCTTGCCTACAGCTTTTACTAGTCTTTTAAGATTGGTCTTATTTATCTTTCCATTTTTAAAGACATAGGAAGTAACAATAACGTGAGATGCACCAGCATCCAAAAAATCCTGAGCATTGTCACTATTTATTCCTCCACCAATCTGTAGGAGTCCAGGTGTAGCAGACAGTGCTGCAAGGGCTTGTCTCTTTGTGCTCTCATAGTAGGGACTTTCTACTGGATTTAACATTATTATATGTCCGCCACAAAGTCCCATTTCGCGATACATTCGGGCATAAAAGTCAGCTTTCTTCAAGGACGAGAAGTTTTCAGTTGCCTTTTCTCCAGCATCCTGAAGGCTACTTCCAACAATCTGTTTAACTTTTCCATTATGTATGTCAATGCAAGGTCTGAATCTCACTTTTGGCTCCTCCCCCGCTGTTTATCATCATTATGCAAGCGCATCAGCCATATCATACATTCCAGCTGGCTTTCCAGCAAGGAACTTGGCTGCTGTGATGGCTCCTTTTCCAAAGATAGCTCTGGAATAGGCCCTGTGTGAGAATGTCACAACTTCATCATGGCCAGCGAAGATAACATCGTGATCACCTACGATTGTACCACCTCTTACTGCAGAAATACCAATTTCCTTGGGGCGGCGTTTTTCTCTTCTCTGGCTCCTGTCATAGGTATATTCGTACTTGTCATCAAAGGACTCATTGATAGCATCTGCAAGAGCAATAGCTGTTCCTGAAGGCGCATCAAGTTTCTGATTATGATGCTTTTCAACAATTTCGATATCAAAGCCAGCCTCTGCAAAAAGAGGTGAAACCTCTTTAAGTACCTTTAAGAGAGCATTAACTCCAACTGACATATTGGCAGAACGAAGGATTGCCACCTTGGAAGAAGCCTCCTCTACCTTGGCTAGCTGCTCCTTTGAAAGGCCTGTAGAGCACAAAACAACTGGAATTCCCTTTGCCACTGCATGATCAAGAAGTCCATCTACAGCAGAAGCATTAGAAAAATCAACAATTACATCAGCCTCAACATTACACTCAGAAAGGCTCTTAAAAACAGGAAATTCATAATTATTCTCGCCAAAAGCATCTACTCCGGCAACTACCTGGATATCTTCATCCTCTTTTACCAAATCTACAATAACATGTCCCATACGGCCATTGCAGCCATGCATGATCATTTTAGTCATCGCTTATTTCCTCTCTTCTATCGTATTAGCTTTTTTCTGCTAAGCATTGTCCACTTTGTTCTTGTCATTATCAGATAAGTCCGAATTTCTTCATCTCAGCCTCAAGTGCTGATCTGTGTGTCTCCTCCATCTCTGTAAGAGGAAGACGAAGTGGGCCAGCCTCAAAGCCAATCATCTTAAGTGCGCTCTTTACTGGAATTGGGTTAACCTCAGAGAAAAGAGCCTTCACAAGAGGAAGAGCCTTGAACTGAAGCTGTCTTGCTGATGCAAAATCACCCTCAAGGCACTTCTGACATATTTCATGTGTTTGTCTGGGAGCTACATTTGAAAGGACAGAGATAACACCAAGTCCTCCAACAGACATAATAGGTACGATTTCATCATCATTGCCTGAGTAAAGATCTACGCTGCCTTCTGCAAGCTGCATCATAAGTGATGTCTGAGCGATATTACCTGTAGCGTCCTTGATACCAACAATGTTCTTGCAAGTTCTGCACAGTTCTACCACAGTCTCAGGAAGAATGTTGCAGCCAGTTCTGCTAGGCACATTATACAGGATCATAGGAATACTGATAGCATTGGCAATGGCTGTGAAATGCTGGATAAGCCCCTTCTGAGTAGCCTTATTGTAATAAGGAGTTACGCAGAGAACTCCATCTGCTCCGTACTCCTGTGCAAGCTGTGAGAGCTCTATAGCTGTCTGTGTGCAATTAGAGCCAGTTCCTGCAATAACAGGAATTCTCTTATTGACCTTATCTATACAGAATTTAACTACATCCATATGCTCTTTTTCCGACATTGTTGCAGCTTCACCAGTAGTTCCGCACACGATAATAGCGTCTGTTCCATTCTCAATCTGAAATTCAATGAGTCTTGCAAACTCATCATAATTAACTTCTCCGTTTTCCTTAAATGGAGTTGCGATAGCTACTCCTGCTCCCTTAAAAATTGCCATGTTATCCTCCTTAGAATGCAGACTTTAGCATAGTTTAAAACCGTAAAAATGGCTCAGCAGATATATCTGATGAGCCATTACAAAATCCTATTCCCAGTAACTAATATAAGAATGAATTTGATAGCGCCCCATCTTGCGATGACAGTCATGCAGCTATTAACTGCATGCCCAAGCATCTGATCTACAGGAATCAGACCTTTCGGCATATTTACCTTCCACAACGCTTCTACTGTGCCTGACACATCCACGTAGTTACTCATTAAATACGCAACCTCTATCTAAAGTCTTATGTTTGTTTTTTAAATAGTACAACCGCTGTCAAGTTTTTGTCAATACAGTGGCATTTTTTCCTATAAAGATGTCATTATGAGTTTATAATTTTTTTGGTTGACCAATATATAGACGCGTGCTACAATTCACTAGTTTGAAATGTAATGGGTTTTTTCTATATTAAGGAGATAAAAAGATTTATGAAGCAGACTAGAAATGATGTAAGAAACGTAGCTATCATTGCCCACGTTGACCATGGTAAGACAACTCTTGTAGATGGGCTCCTTCGTCAGAGCGGTGTTTTCCGCGCTGGTCAGGAAGTTGTTGAACGTGTAATGGATTCCGGCGATATCGAGAAAGAGCGTGGAATCACCATCATGTCCAAGAATACTGCTATCACATACAAAGACATCAAGATCAACGTTATTGACACTCCAGGCCATGCTGATTTCGGTGGCGAGGTTGAGCGAGTACTCAAGATGGTAAATGGCGTTATCCTTGTTGTTGACGCTTTTGAAGGCCCTATGCCACAGACTAAGTTCGTTCTTGGTAAGGCTATGGATCTTGGTCTTCCAGTTATCGTTTGTATCAACAAGATTGACAGACCAGAGGCAAGACCTAAGGAAGTTATTGACGAAGTACTTGAGCTTCTCATGGACCTTGGCGCAGATGACAATCAGCTTGATTGCCCATTTGTATTTGCATCAGCCAAGGCAGGAACATCTTCCCTCTCAATGGATGAGCAGGGCACAGATATGAAGCCTCTTCTTGATACTATTATCAACTACATCCCAGCTCCTGTTGGTGATCCAGATTCCAGCACACAGGTTCTTATCAGCACAATCGATTACAACGAGTATGTAGGACGTATCGGTGTAGGTAAGGTTGATAACGGTGTTGTTAAGGTTAACCAGGAAGTTGTTGTTGTTAACCACCATGAGCCTGATAGACGTATCAAGACCAAGATCAGCAAGCTCTATGAGTATGATGGACTTGGAAGAGTAGAGGTTCAGGAAGCCAAGATTGGATCTATCGTTGCTATTTCTGGTATCGAGGATCTTAAGATTGGTGATACAATCTGCTCAGTTGACAATCAGGTTGCTATCCCATTCCAGAAGATTTCTGAGCCTACAATTTCAATGAATTTCATTGTTAATGACTCTCCTCTTGCTGGTCAGGAAGGTAAGTTCGTAACAAGCCGTCACCTTCGTGACAGACTTTATAGAGAGCTTAATACAGACGTATCTCTCCGTGTAGAAGATACAGATACAACTGAGACCTTCAAGGTATCTGGCCGTGGTGAGCTTCATCTCTCAGTTCTTATCGAGACTATGCGTCGTGAGGGCTTTGAGTTTGCAGTCAGCAAGGCTGAGGTTATCTATCATACAGATGAAGCTGGTCACAAACTTGAGCCTATGGAGAAATGCTACATTGATGTACCTGATGAATTCTCAGGAAGCGTTATCCAGAAGCTTGGCGAGAGAAAGGGCGAACTCGTAAATATGGGTGCCGGAAACGGTGGCTACACTCGTCTTGAGTTCAACATCCCATCACGTGGGCTTATCGGATATAGAGGTGAGTTCATGACAGATACAAAGGGTAATGGTATCATCAATACCATTTTTGACGGATATGCTCCATACAAGGGAGATATGAACTATCGTAAGACTGGTTCTGTTATCGCATTCGAGACTGGAGAAGCTACTGCTTATGGTCTTTTCAATGCTCAGGACCGTGGTACTCTCTTTATCAAGACTGGTGACAAGGTATACTCAGGTATGGTTATCGGAACCAGCGGAAAGAGTGAGGACGTTGAGGTTAACGTATGTAAGACCAAGCACCTCACAAACACAAGAACTTCTTCTTCAGATGAAGCTCTTAGACTTGTTCCACCTCGTGTTATGTCTCTTGAGCAGTGTATCGAATTCATCGACAACGATGAGCTCCTTGAGGTAACACCTACAAGCCTTCGTATCCGTAAGAGAATTCTTGATCCTACACTTCGTAAGAGAGCAAGCTTCAAGAAATAATTGCCAGAATATGGCTCAACAAGATATATCCCAGGCTGTCGTACTTTTTAGTGCGGCAGCCTTTTTTGTCATTACTTTCCCCAGCTCTCATAATCCTTGAATTTTACTTTTAAGTCTGTATAATTAAGCCCATGAGTGAAAGAGAATCCTACAAGATAATAACTTCAGAAGGAACAGGCGAGATTGTGGAAAAGAAATCCCGCTTTATTGCCAATGTCTTTTCCGTAGAAAGTCAGCAGGATGCAGAGGCCAAAATTGCTGAAATTTCCAAGAAATACTGGGATGCCAAGCACAACTGCTATGCCTATGTCATCGGCCCAAATGGCGAGAACACTAAGTGCAGTGATAATGGCGAACCCTCTGGCACTGCAGGCAAACCTATTTTGGAAGTAATAAATGGTGCAGAACTTACCAATACCCTGATCATAGTCACAAGATACTTTGGCGGCGTTCTTTTAGGAACTGGCGGCCTTGTTCGCGCCTACACTCAGTCTGCCCAGGCAGGGCTTGCAGCCTCTGAGATTGGTGTCATGACCTACGCTCAGAAGCTAACTCTTACAGTTGGTTACAACATGATCAACAATGTCCAGTACTATCTGTCTCAGAATGAGATTCCTATCGCAGACTCCCGCTACGAAGCTGATGTCCAGTTCGATATATGTGTAAGAGAGTCCGACATTTCCCGCATCACAGCTGGTCTCATCCAGAAATGTGAAGGTCAGATCCAGATCTCAGAAGGTGACAAAGGCTACTACCTCCTCTAAGCCACCTCCCTGCCGCTCCGAGTAAGTGCGATCACTCATTCAGAAAGTTTTTTCGTCGGCTTCAGTTCGGATATTCATGGACTTCTGGAAGAGACATAAGAATTCTACGGTTCAAAACTCGCGCCAGGGCAGCGCTTGCGAATCGACCAGTTTCCTATGCGAGTCTTTTCTGGCAAATGCAATTTTCTAATGTTTCCACAGCAGTTTTTCCCGCGCATGCGAAGCGTTGTCTGAAGCAGGACGGGGATATTTATCTTTATAAGAAAATGCCATTTGGCGCCTTGCGCCTAAAAGAAATACGACATCAATCTTCCAAGCTCGCTTGAAGAAGTTGATGTCGTATTTCTTTTATAGGCCCGTATCACGGGCGATGGCATTTTCTATTGTAATATTACTTCCCGTCCTGCAAGTTTTAGCTGCAGCATGCGCATTAAAAGAAAAACTGCGTAAACATCTAAGAAAATCTGCATTTGTCAGTGACGAGCACTACGGAAACTGGCGTGAGTAAAAAGCTGCCCATTGGCGCTCGGACATGTTGAACCGAAGCAGAATTCTTATGACCTTCCAGAAGTCTCATGAATACACCCTCCTTACACAGACGAAAAAAACTCTCATGAATATCGTTCCACACTTACTCGGAGGAGCAGGGGATTCTCCCCGCAACTGTAAATGGGAGGTGGACCTAAAATTTGTCTTTCGCAGGCGCAGGGGTTATAATAAGGTGTTGTAGTATGCGACATTATAATCAGATGCAGCTTTCTTCCTATGAACTGCATCAAGCTTAGCGAGGATAATTTATGAATTATGGAAAAAGAGGTATCGTAGCGCAGGCGAGAGCCCTTAACTCCGGTACAGATAAATGGGGTAAAAAGATTTCTCTTTTTGGCCTTTATGCAGCTCTTTCCCTGATGATTGGAACAGTTATCATTGGTTCCAGTGCAGGACTTGGTGTGTTTAATGGCATTAGAGACACATCGCCTGATATCACAAATATCAGCGTTACTCCAAAAGGCTTTTCAACATTTGTATATGATACAGATGGCAATCAGATTGCCAAGCTTGTTTCTACAGATTCCAACCGTATTCCTGTAACCTGGGATATGATTCCTGAAAATCTGGCCAATGCATTTGTTGCCATTGAGGATAACAGATTCTATGAGCATAACGGAATCGATATCCAGGGTATCATAAGAGCTGGAGTTGAAGGCATTAAATCTGGTGGTGATTTTTCGCAGGGTGCCAGTACTATAACCCAGCAGCTCATCAAGAATAACGTCTTTTCCGGATGGACCAATGAAGCTACCATGCAGAAGATTAAACGTAAGATTCAGGAGCAGTACTTGGCTGTTCAGCTTGAGAAGACTATGTCCAAACAGGAAATACTCCTCAACTATCTGAACACTATCAACCTTGGATCAAACACACTAGGTGTTCAGGCAGCTTCTCTTCGTTACTTTAATAAATCCTGTAGCGAACTTACTCTTTCAGAGAGCGCATGTATAGCTGCTATTACTCAGAATCCTAGTAGATACAATCCTATTACTCATCCTGAGAAGAATGCCGAGAGACGTAAAAAGGTTCTGAATGACATGTGTAAGTACGGCTTCATTACAGAAGTTGAGCGTGATTCAGCACTTGAGGATGACGTATATTCCAGGATTCAGAATGTCAATCAGGAGACAGGCGGAGATTCTACTATCAATTCTTACTTTGTAGACGCTCTGACTAACGATGTACTTGATGACCTCATAGCAGCTGGATACAACGAGACTCAGGCCTATACACTTTTATACAGCGGTGGACTTAAGATCTATTCAACACAGGATTCCAAGATCCAGGCTATTTGTGATGAAGTTTATCAAAACGAAGAAAATTATCCATCAGGAACCAAGTGGCTTCTGAGCTATGAATTGTCAGTTCAGTCCCCAGATGGTACCGTGACTAACCATAGCACAGAAATGTACCAGTCCTATTACAAAGAACGTATAAAAGGCTTTAACCTGCTCTACTCCTCTGAGGAAGCAGCCCAGGAAGCAATTGACGCTTACAAGGCCGATGTTATGGGCGAGGGCGACACAGTTCTTGGTGAGAAGATAACACTTACTCCACAGCCTCAGGTTTCTATTACTGTAGAGGATCACAGCACAGGATATGTGGTTGCCATGGTAGGTGGCCGTGGTCAGAAAACTGCCAGCAGAACACTTAACAGAGCAACAGATGCATATCGTCAGCCAGGTTCTACCTTCAAAGTTCTTTCAACCTACGCTCCTGGTATTGACAGCGCCGGCCTCACGCTTGCTACTGTATTTAACGATGCCCCATTTGCCTATGATAATGGAACTCTTGTAAAAAACTGGTGGGGATCTGAATATAGAGGTCTTAATACTGTAAGAACAGCCATCAGAGATTCTATGAACGTCATTGCAGTTGAGGCATTTACACTTATCACTCCTCAGCTCGGATACGACTACCTCAAGAATTTTGGCTTTACTACCATAACTGATGGAGTGGTCATAAACGGTAAAGTTTACTCCGATATCCAGCAGTCAACTGCTCTTGGTGGACTTACCTTTGGTGTAAAAAATATTGAGCTCAATGCCGCATACGCAGCAATTGCTAATGGTGGTGTATACATTGAGCCTAAGCTATATACTAAAATTGTCGACCACGATGGCAATGTGATCATTGATAATACTGAGCCCAAGTCTAAGAGAGTTTTAAAAGAGACAACTGCATTTCTTTTAACAAGTGCTATGTCAGACGTTGTTACAAGCGGCACCGGTGGATCAGTAAACTTTGGCACAACTGCTATTGCAGGTAAGACTGGTACAACTACAAACTATGTTGACGTATGGTTTGCAGGTTATACCAACTACTACACAGCAACTACATGGACTGGCTATGACAACAACGCTCACATGGGTGATCCTGCTGAGAAAAATCTCTCCAAGACAATGTGGAGAAAGGTCATGTCCAAGATTCACGAAGATCTTCCATACTCTGGCTTTTCTGTTCCATCCGGAATTGTAACAGCTACTGTATGTTCAAGATCTGGCAAAGCTCCTATAGAAGGCTTGTGTAATGGAACTCTTATGAGTGAATACTTTGAAGAAGGAACAGTTCCAACAGAAAGCTGTGATGTCCACTATGCGGGAACTATGTGTGCTATCGACGGTCGTCCAGCTACAGAGTTCTGTCCATTTAAGACAGCAGGTGTATTTGAGCTCACCCCCGAAGTTCCAGCAGCTCTACAGTCCGGCTTCGTAAATTACACACCGACCAATTCGGCTTATACTACAGTGACTGATGAGAATGGCAATGAGGTCCGTGTTCTTAATACCTGCCATCACACTGGAGAGTTCATGACTCAGGAAGGAATTGACGCTATAATTGCTGCGGAACAAGCTCAAGCAATTGCAGCGGCTCAGGCAGCTCAAGCCGCAGCTCAGGCAGCCAATCCAGAAGCTCCTGCTCCTGAACAACCAGCAGCCGACTCAGTAGTCAATGAAGTTCCAGCAGATGTATCTGCCGGCAACTAACAGGCCATCGTTCTATTTAAGAAAAAAATGCCATATCCCGCATCGCGGGTTATGGCATTTTCTATTGCTGTACTACTCACCGTCCTTCAAGTTTACGCTGCAGTATGTGCATTAAAACTGCGGAAACATCTAAGAAAACCTGCATTTGTCAGTGATGAGGGTCATACGCCCTCAAGATCAAATTGTGGAATGAAGCTCTCTGTTGCAGTTTCGCCTACCTGCATAAAGCCATTTACAACGCCAATTTGGGCCGCATAATCCACAAGGCTATCATATTCCCCTTTTGTTACCTTTCGGTCAATTTCAGGGTATCTGGAAAGTTCTCCGTTAGGGGTGTACTGATTCAAGAGACTAATATATATATTATCTCCATATTTATCATAAAGATATTTCACTATAAGTTTGCCTTGTATCAGCATTCCAGGCATCAAGAGATGTCTTACTACAACGCCCTTGGTCATGATCCTTTCACCAGATATCTCTTTTTCCACAAAGTCAGGTTCAGGCCTTTGTCTTACCATCTCTTCTATGGCCGCCTTAGCTGCTTCTACATAGCCCGGTGCCCTGCTATACCTAACAGAGTCCTCATCTCTTATATACTTAAAATCTGGAAGATATATATCAACAAGGCCATCCAGGCTTTTTACAGATTCAAGCTCCAGATAGGATGAGGTATTAAAAAGAAATGGGATCTTGATTCCTCTGTTTTTGGCCCTTTCTATGGCAGTTCTGATAGTTGGGATAAACATATCACCTGTGACGAGATTAATATTATTGGCGCCCTTTTCCTCAAGTTCAAAGAAGATATCCACAAGCCTGTCAGTACTAATAACCTTGTATGTCTGCCCACGGCTGATAGCCTTGTTCTGGCAAAAGACACAGCCCATATTGCAACCGGAAAAGAAAACCGTTCCAGAGCCTGATGTCCCTGAAATACAGGGTTCCTCCCACATATGAAGGGCCGCTCTCGAAACACATAGATCACTTTTTACCTTACAAAAGCCAGTAGTTAAGTTTCTGTCCACTCCACATTTTCTAGGGCACAATATGCAATTATGATATTCTGCATGATCATCTCTCACTGGCTGCACCGCTTATTTTATGCTTTCTCACATAGTAGATATAATAAAAGAAAAATAGAATCGAAGTTGTTATCCATGTAATCGGGTAACTAGTCTCCACCATCTCAATTGTTCTGTTATATGGAAAGGCCACCAGGATCCATACAACCCTCAGAAGACAGATTCCGCTTAGAGTAATCAGCATAGGAACCAGAGCGGATCCCATACCACGCAAAACTCCAGAAAAAATCTCAACTCCCACATAAGTCACATAAAATGGGGCCAGGAATTTTATCATCTGAATACCAATATTGATTACAGACATATCATCCACAAATATGTATAAAAAGCCCTTTCCAAAGAAATATAAAACAATACTAAGTGGAATTGTTATTATTGCTGCAATTGCAAAGGCCTGTCTTGTACTACTTCTCACCCTGTCATACTTGCCAGCGCCGTAATTCTGCCCAGCAAAGGTAGTAACCGCGGTTCCAAGAGAACTAATAGTCATCCAAAACAGAACATCAATTTTACCATAAGCTGCCCAGGCCGCCGTGGTATCTTTTCCAAAACTATTAATAGAAGCCTGAATAAGCATATTGGAAAGAGTATACATTGTAGTCTGGATTCCTGCAGGAAAGCCAATACTGATGATCCTTAAGAGCATCCCCTTGTCTATTCCTATCTTTGTTATGTAAAGTTTAAATGAATCATTACTCTTTGCAAGCATATATACCACAATAATGGCGCTAAGTACCTGGCACATTACTGTTGCTATAGCCACACCAATAACACCCTCAGTAATTCCCATTTTGCCAAGTCCAAGGCCTATGACAAAGAATATATCTAAAAAGATATTAACAAAACAGCTGATTATCAGAACTATAAGCGGTCTTTGAGAGTCACCTACCGCCCTAAGGATACCAGCTCCCATATTATAAACGAGGTTAGCAACCATTCCAATAAAGTATATCCTCAAATAAGCCGTAGAGGCCTCTATTACCTCTGGAGGCGTCTTCATAATATCAATAACCCATGACGAGGTTATAAGGCCTATTATGGTTATCAGAATGCCACCAGAGATAGCCATGGCAATTGCTGTGTGCACGGCCTTTTTAACCTCTTCCTTCCTGCCAGCGCCATAGAACTGCGCAATTACTACAGTTGCTCCAGAAGAAAGCCCCATAAAAAAGCCCACAAAAAGATTGACTACCATTGCGGCAGATCCGCCAACAGCAGCAAGTCCTTCACTTCCAACAGCCTTACCCACAATAACAGCATCTACGGTGTTATAAAACTGCTGAAAAAAAGCTCCCAAAAGAAGAGCCCAGAAATATGAGATCATGCCCTTCCAAATGGAGCCTTCAGTTATTATGTTATCTGATGTAGCCTTTTTTATTCCAAACATTGTTTCCGCACCTGTTTCTAACCTTATGTTTCAAAGAAATCATTTATCACCTATATACATGATACATGATTTGTAAAATAATTTTTTGTAAATTAAAAGTAAAAAGCAAAAGGTGCTTCATGTATAAACATGAAACACCCTCTAATCCTGCGGATAACAGGACTTGAACCTGCACGGTCGCCCACTGGAACCTAAATCCAGCGCGTCTGCCAATTCCGCCATATCCGCATAGTGAAAATTATAAAATAAAAATCCCTACTCTTCAAACGAAGTCTAGGGATTAACAATGAGACACGGGGGATTCGAACCCCCGACAACTTGATTAAAAGTCAAGTGCTCTACCACCTGAGCTAGTATCCCATATAATCTTGTATCTTCGCTGCGACACTATAACAATCCATCGCATCTAGCTGGGCTAGCCGGATTCGAACCGTCGTATGCAGCAGTCAAAGTGCTGTGCCTTACCGCTTGGCGATAGCCCAAGATTGTAAGAGCTTAAGCCACATTCAGCTGGAGCTTCTACATAATAATTGTATGCCAAGTTGAAAGCATATTCAAGAAAAATGCTCCGACATAAATCGGAGATTCTCTTAAAGGGTGGCTAGAGGGACTCGAACCCTCGATCTCCAGAACCACAATCTGGCGCGTTAACCAACTACGCTATAGCCACCATATTAACGGACTGGGAAGATCACTCAGACATTAACCATTGTCTGTATCTACCCTTGGCTCGTACAGACCAAGGTCAGTACTCTGCTCAAAAAAATAAGTGTGCCCGAAGGGATTCGAACCCCCGACCCACGGCTTAGAAGGCCGTTGCTCTATCCAGCTGAGCTACGGACACACGTTGAAGTGTTGGATAAAATATATCCAAAGCGGGTGATGGGAATCGAACCCACGTATCCAGCTTGGAAGGCTGGTGTTCTACCATTGAACTACACCCGCAGATGTGCGTTACGTAAGTCGGGGTGACAGGATTCGAACCTGCGACCCCCTGCTCCCAAAGCAGGTGCTCTAGCCAAGCTGAGCCACACCCCGATTCGTTTTTCGTTATTGCCTTAAGCCGTAACGCAAGAAGTATTATATAATGATTTTGAAGCAAATGTCAACACTATTTTTACAAGTTTTTTTTCGTAATTATAAGTACTTTATTTCATAAGATAATTCACCATCATCCTGGATGGAAAGCACTAAATAACTGGGTTTTCGTCCTTCTTGTCTCGGATAAGATAAGCTACCTGGATTAAACAGATATACACCATCAACATTTTTTGCAACTGGTTTATGTGTGTGACCAAAGATAATAATATCTGCTCCTCTTGATATTCCTTCACTCTTTATACTCTCAAGATCCATACTTACAAAATAATTATGACCATGGGTTACAAAAAATGTATGACCATCAAGTTCAAATTCCAACTCTCTCTGAAGGTCAGAGAAAAAGTCATTATTGCCTGATACAAAATACACAGGGCAACCTACTGCCAGAGCAAATTTTCCCTCAGAGCCCTCAAAATCGCCACAGTGTATTATTCCATCCAATGGCTCTTCTATATCAAGAACATCATAAAAATTCTGATCTCTTCCGTGAGTATCACTTACAACTAGATACTTATGCATACTTCCAAACAAAACCTTTCTTTACGCCATTTTTTAGCCAATGATCAGCCCTGAATTTCTCTTCTAAGGACCTTTTCCATTTCCCTAAGGGCCTTACCCCTATGGCTGATGGCATTTTTTTCATCCTCTGTGATCTCAGCACTTGTCTTGCCATATTCAGGCAGGAAAAATATAGGGTCATATCCAAAACCATTACATCCAGCTATTTCATGAGCTATATGGCCCTCCATCTTACCAAGCGTTCCAAACTCCCTGCCATCAGGAAAAACAGCAGAAATCGCGCATACGAATCTTGCTGTACGCTGCTGTTCTGCCACCCCATCAAGTTTGTCTATTATAGCCTGATTTTTTATATCATAAGATGTATCCTTGCCCATATATCTGGCTGAATATATTCCTGGTTCTCCATTTAAATAATCAACTTCAAGCCCCGAATCATCAGCAAGGACAATGCTGTCATCCTGCGGGTTGAGAGCCTTTAAGCTCCTCGCTACTGATCTTGCCTTGATCATCGAATTCTCAGAAAATGTTGATCCATTTTCTTCTATATCATCAGTCACTCCGGCATCTGCCATAGACAAGATTTCCATCCCAAGATCTCCTAGAATCTTGTGTATTTCCTTGAGTTTACCTTTATTACCAGTTGCAAATACTATTCTCATTTTATCTCCTCAAATCCCTGCATTATGCCCTGATAGAGCCCTTCTGCAAGTTTATGTTTGTATGACTTATCAGATAATCTCTCCTGGTCTTGTGTTCCTCCAAGACTTCCCACTGATACCCTTGCAGATGGAACCTGGCTATAGGATAAAATATCATCATTTGTTTCATAGACACCTACCACATCTGCCCCAGCTTTTGAAGCGCAGGATGCTGCCATAAGTCCCGCAAATTCAGCATTATTAAATCCTCTCAAAAAGAACTCACCATTATAGTAAGACCTTACCCCATCCTGATGATTCTCATAGCTTTCTGTTCCAATCCGCAGTACAAGATCCGCCTCAGTCTCATCTATCAGTTCACTGACCCTTTCAGGTGAAACCTCTCCTGATGAAAGTCTCGTATAATAAAACTTAGTACTGCGATCGTCAGCCTTTTCAGCCTCTCCCTTTAGCAAAAGAGCTACATCAAGCGCTATATCTTTTTCCAAAGGATCTGCAGAGTCACGTTCTACCACTGTATCAGGCGCCACAGGGTCAACCACAACAATGTTGTCATATTTGTCATAGGGCTTAAAAAAGCTCACCTCAATAGTACTAGACTCCGTCAAAGAACTCTCGTTAGCATATAGTCCATCTAGTTTAAAGTCAAGGCACACACTTCCTGAGTCATTCTCCGAAATGCACACAGCACTCTCTATGATATCCAGATCCGTCAACACCGCATTATCCAGATAAAATCCTTCTTCACGCCCATCTATGTATATCAGAAGTTCGTGATCAATATATCTGTCTTCCAGAATAATATCATCAGAGCTCACGCTCTTTGGAAGTGGGATAGTTAATTTCCCTGATTGACCATTGGAAACCTCACTACTGATAAGGAGATTAAAAGATTCCTCGCTAAAGCTTCTGTCTATCTCCTTCCCAGCAGCATCAGTTATCAGGATATGCTTGGTGGCTGCCCTTTGAAGCATCATGATCATGCAGACCCCCGTGAAGACAGATGTCTGGTAAAAAAACTTCTTCATTCCTGCATTATTCATAATCAATCATCCATTTCTCTTAGGGGGCTTGGGTCCCATAAACTGATAAAAGTAAGTCTTTATCATACCGTTGTAGATCTTACGATTCTTGTCAGCCTTCTTGCCGATGTATTTCTCAGCCTGCTCAAATCCGGTTATAAGATACATTGACCAGGCATCAAGTTCTTTATACCTTGCTCCAATTGTCTTATAAAGGGCTGGTAATTCCTTCTGGTCGCCAATACGCTCACCATAAGGAGGATTAGTTATTATAAAGCCATATTTCTTCCTATGACTTAAATCTGCAATATCTCTTGCCTGAAAATGGATCATATTCTCAACACCGGCTTTTTTGGCATTGATGCGGGCTATTTCAACCATCTCAGGATCAAGGTCATATCCCTGAATATCTGTTTCTACACTAGTATCTATCTCATCTCTGGCCTCGTCTCTGACATCGGTCCAGTTCTGAGGTGTAATGATATGTGTCCAGCTCTCAGCAGTAAAATGTCTGTTCATACCAGGAGCTATATTTGCTGCCATCATTGCTGCCTCAATAGGAATAGTTCCACTACCGCAGAATGGATCTACCAAAATCCTGTCTCCATGCCAAGGTGTCAGCATGATAAGCGCAGCTGCCAGATTCTCTGCTATAGGTGCCTTGGATTCCAGCTTTCTGTAGCCTCTTTTGTGAAGAGAATCTCCTGTGGTATCAAGAGCAACTGTTACTTCATCTTTCATGAGAAAAACCCTGATAGGATAGCTTTCCGCATCCTCTTTGAACCAGTCAGTATGATAACTCTGTTTCATTCGCTCCACTATGGCCTTTTTAACTATTGATTGTATGTCTGATGGGCTAAAGAGCTTACTCTTTACACTAGAGGCCTTTTTAACCCAGAATTTACCTCTCTCTGGAATAAACTCCTCCCACGGAAGCGCCTTGACTCCCTGGAATAATTCCTCAAAGGATTCTGCGTGGAAACTTCCTACCTTGATCAGAATTCTCTCTGCAGTCCTAAGGCAGATATTGGCGCGGCATACAGCATCAGCATCTCCTTCAAAGGTGATTCTGCCATCCACTGACTCCACAACATCATATCCAAGGTCAATAATTTCTTTTTTTAGTACCGCTTCCAGGCCAAAATGGCAAGGAGCTATAAGTTCCATTTTCTTCATATACTCTTTCTTTCAATTAAAAAATTATTTGTTCACTCTTTTACAAACAAGGTCATTATATCATAAAAAGGAGCCCGCTATTATAGCGAGCTCCTCAGAGTAGTAAACTTTTTTATTTTACAAGAATACCATTCTCATCAAATGTATATTTCTTGCCCCATTTTGTGATAGTTTCGTTCTTGGCAAGTGTGTAATCACCCTTAGCATAATACTTGTTATCACCAACTGTGATCCAATCCTGTCTAACGATTCCACCATTTGCTTTTGCATAGTAGGTATAACCATCAACATCAAAGAAGCTATTCTTAACCTGATGGTAGTTCTCATCAAAGTAGTATCTGTTGCTCCACTTTGTCATAAATCCTGTAACAGCCCTGCCTTCTGCATCCATGTAATATGTATACTCATCTACAGTTACATAGTCGCTCTTGACCATTGAGCCATTTGCCTTAAAGAAGTAGAGATTTCCATTAATTTTGTTAAGTCCTGTAAGAGTCTGACCATCTTCTGTAACAAAGGTTGTCTTGCCCCACTTTGTAACAAAATTGCCCTTTATTTCAGGTTCTACTGGTTCTTCCTCTTCCGCATCTCCAGCAGCATCTTCTGAAGATCCAGCAATATCTCTTTCATCCTTAACAGCCTCATAACTTCCGTTAAGAGAAGCAACTACATCAACAGCATCAATTCCAGCTGCTGTAAGAGCGGATACACCTGTATCTGTGAGCTTTAAGAAATCTCCAAGAGATATTCTGCCATCAGATGTTCTAAGTGAAGCTGCAACTGCATATGGATCTGAAGCGTTAGCATAAGGCGCTTCCAGTGATGCGAACCAGTCATCGGAAACCTTGAGTCCTTCTGAGTTAGCACTCTCGCCATCATTCCAGAAGAAGTTAAGCTTGCCATAGATATTGTTCTTATCCTGTGTTCCCTTAGCCTTGATGTTCTCATTTGTGCCTGTTCCAGTAGTACGATATGAAAGAACACCGTCAACATAGTAGTTTGTATTTGCTGTGTCATTAGTATAAAGAGCTACATTGTTGCTGCCATTATTAAATGACATTGAGTTAAATACCTGGATATCAGGGCCAGAGTTTGAATCAATACCCTTAGCCTTATTTCCCCATGCTACTGAATTGATGAGCTTATGAGGACCAGAAATGCTAGATCCGCCCATCTTAAATCCGTTACCATTTCCTTCATCCTTACCATCAACACCGTATCCATTAGCAAAGGCTACACAGTTCTTAATTGTAACCTGTCCGATAGGACCTGATTCAACCTTGGCAAAAAGATCCCATCCGTCATCAGCATTGTTGTAAGAGATACATCCGTCAAATACAATTCCATCACCGCAGGTAAGCTTTGCAGCAAATCCGTCTGCATCTTCGTAACCTGCATCTGCATTGCTATAGGAAGTGCAGTTAAGGATAAGATCGTAGCTAGGCCATTCATCTCTAGCATCTGTTGAAAGATATCTGCTGATCTGAATACCAGTATTACCATTTTCGTAGGCACGGATATCTTCAAGTGTTATATGACTACCAGATACCTGGATACCCTTAAGGGAATTACCAGACTTTGTACAGTCAATTCCCTTTACATGCCAGTAATCACCAGCAAAGATAAATCCTGCGCAAGCGTTGTTAAAGTCAAATACTGCTCTTCCACCATCAGCTATAAGTTTGATTGGCTTTGAAGGTGTTCCATCGATTCCTCTCTCAACCTTAACTGTGCTCTTAAGACTATATGTGCCTGCTGCCACAACAATTGTCTGGCCAGGCTGAGCATACTTAACAGCTGTATAAATATCTACAGGATCAGCCTCTGTTCCTTGTGCATCTGCCTTACCAGCAGGTGTTACATAGATCTTTTCATCATCATTAACAGTTGCATATCTTACTACATGCTCAAACTCAGCTGTCTCATAGGATGAAAGTCTCTTATGATCATCATTGTCAGGAAGGAAATCAGCATTTGGAGTAAATGTAACTGTAAATGCATTATCGCCCTTTGTAAGCTTGGTTACTACGCTTGTTACCACGCCAGCTTTTACTTCCTGAGCATCAATAAGTGCTTTACCAGACGCATCCTTTACAGTAAGGATTCCGTCTGCGTTTCCTGAATACTGAAGCTCATACTTAGCAGTATTTGAATATGTAGCTGAAACAATCTGGTAGTTTGGAGCTACATATGTAACTGGCTTTTCTTCTGCAGGAGCATCCTCAGAAGGATCAATTACTGTAAGCTCAATATTGCTGAATGTTGCCTTAAATGTTCTTGATGCAAAGAAACCAACATAAATATTATCAGAATCTATAGCACTAAGAGCTTCTGTATCATAGAACTTCTTTGTTCTGAGTACATTGCCGTTCTCATCAAGATAACTTACAAAGAAGCCTGTGTTATTCTTCTGGATACGAAGAGTTACAGTTGTGATCGGATTCTCAATTGTACCCTTTGCTGTTCCAGCTGTCTCTTTTGCAAACAGGTTGTATGTGCCTGTTCCCTGTGGTCCACAGCTAATTTCAAGAGGATACATATGAGAAGAAAATGCCTCATTTATAGTTGCTGTATCGCCGGCCTCAAGAAGTGGAAGATTCTCAGTTGTAGCACCTACCTTCTCCTGAGCGCCAAGTCCAAGCTTCATTGTGATCTTATCTGGTGTAACATCTTCTGTTGCATCCTGTTTGTCAGCATCATAGTAGTACTCAACCTTTGTTCCAGATGCCATGTAGGAATTGTTCCAGAAGGTTGCGCTGTTACCATTTACCCCAACTCTGTCTGCAGCCATAAGGCCAAAGCCTTCCTGGCCATTAGTAAATGCCCATGTATCAATTGTAGCTGTAGCTGTAAGAGTAAAGTTCTTGCCAGCTGGAACTGGTGTGTAATAGAAAGCAAGGCCATCTGTAGAAGCTGGTACAATCTTGCCCTTATTACCTGTGTTCCATACAGTCACTGATCCATCATCATTTACTGAATATCCTGTATGTGATCCCTTGGATACTCCTGAACCAAATGCTGCAAATACCCACTCGCGCTCACTTTCTTCTGTGATATCCACAGAAAGAATAGCTGCTTTTGAAACATCATCGCCGCGATTAGCCACCAGTGATATCTCATATTCATGGCCAATGTTCAGATTTGTAAATGTATAAGAATATTCTGTTGTATCATTGTCAACTGCTGCCTCTGGAGTAACAGTTGCCTTGTCCAAAGATGCAGAGTCTGTCTTATCTGTAGCAAGAAGCGAATAAGATGTTGCTTCTGGAACTGAATAGAACTTAACTACAACTGTTCCATTTCCCTTATTTACTGCATTTTTAAATGCTGGTGTTGCAAGAGGAAGAATAAATGAGAAAGCATCTGTCATAACGGACTCCTTAATCTCTTCTTCATCATCTCTGGAAAGAACAGCCTTGAATGTATACTGGCCTGTCTTTGTTGGCACAAAGCTCTTTGTGAAGGAAGTTCCTTCTGCAATTGAATTTACGGAAGAAATCTCATTTCCTTCAGCGTCAAACATTGTGATAACAAGACTGTCACCACCATCAAATCCAACTGCACCCTGTACAGTAACATCGATTTTGCCAGCATCAGAAGAGTTAAGCTTAACTTCTGAAACAACGGGTGCTGCAACACTGCTCCAGTCAGCTCTTTCTTCTACAACAGCTGCTGCTCCATCTGTAACCTCAGCCTTGAAGAAATAGTTAGATCCGCCTGAAGGAATAAGATAGTAAGTTCCAGCCTTTTCAAGTTCAAAGCTTGAGATATAAAGGCTATTCTTGACTGCGCCATCACCGGAATTTGATACCTCTGCTCCGGAGGCATCAAGAATTGCCATAGGACGGTTGTCGCCACCGCAAACCCACCAAACTTTTACTGTTGCATTATCGCTTGATGTAGTAAATTTAACTGCATTCTTTTCGGTAGAGCCGGCTCCACCCCAGTTGATCCTGACTCCTGATGTATAGCCATCATCCCAGGTCTTGCTGCTGGTATCTACCTTAGTCTTAGCTGAATAGATAATTGTAAAGAAGTCATCTGTTCCAGTCTTTTCTGCTTCTCCATCAGCCTTTGCTCCAGCAGAAAATGTTGCCATCTGCGCTGTCTCAAGCACATATGTTACAGGCTCTGCTACAACATCCTCAGTTACTACAACCTTGAAGATGTAGTTATTGTTTACGCTGTTACCAAGGAAGTAAGTTCCAGCTTCCTCAACTCTGAGAGTTGAAATATATGGTGAATTCTTGGTCCATGTTCCCTGTGTAGTAGCAACTGCTGCTCCAGTCTTGTCAAGAACAGTGATCTGACGGCTGTCATCTCCGCCCTGTGCCCACCATACCTTAATGGTTGCTGCGTTCTGTGTTGTAAACTTGATCGCATTCTTCTCTGTAGAAGCAACGCCACCAAAGTTTACTCTCTGAGCAGATGTATAATCATCTTCCCATGTCTTGCTACTGGAATCTACCTTTGACTTAGCACTGTAAATAAGTGTGAAGTAATCCTCTGTGCCAGCCTTCTGTGTATCTCCATCAGCCTTTGCTCCAGCTGCGAATGGCTCAAGTGAACTTGATTCAAATACAAACTCTGTAGTCTGAGAAACTGGTCCTTCAGAAGGAGTTGGTGCTGCAGGCTCATCCTGTGAGCTTCCATCTGGGAATTTGATTGACATATCCTTGCCGTTTGCTGTAAATGGATCCCAGTCTCCAAGGAAAGCTGCTACTGAAATAGCTGTTCCATCTGCAAGGACTGCAGTCTGTGGCTGCTGTACCCATGTCACACGATTTGCGCTGTTGTTCTCACCAGAAACTTCATAGGTGCCATACTCAACGTTTCTTGCCGACTCTCCACTAAGAGATGTGTTCCAACCAGCTGGCTGGATAAGTGAAGTCTTGGCATTTTCATCATAGGCTCCATCCTTCCAGTTTGTAGCCTCAACAACTGTATCAAAGAATACTACCTCTGATGTATTTGCCTTCCATGGTCTTCCAAACTGACCTGGCTTGGATACATACTTGGATGCTGTATCTACACCTGGTGTTGTGCTCTTAACTGTGCAGTTATACATAAGATATCCGCGCTGAGCACTTGATGCCTGCTGTGCAGCTGTTATATAAGCCACATCATTTTTATCTTCGCTTGTATTAAGAACAAGATCACACTTTGCAAACACTGCTGTCATTCCGCCAAAGATATAATCTGTTCCGCCATATACTGCGCAGTTGTAGAAAGCTGCTGTAGCATTGTCTGCACCGTAAAGTGTATCCTGACGGCCAATAATGCGGCAGTTCTCAAAATAGATCTCTGTAGCTGACTTTGTAAGTGCCAGTGCTGCTGCTCTTTCTACATATTTTTTATCCTGAACAGTTGTATCAAAGGCCTTCATAGAAGCTCTTTTTACTGTTCCCTCTTTGGCACCAGACTGAGGAACGATAACATCCTCTGCTGCCTTCTCAGACATGTACTGGTTAAAAGAGTTCTCGAAGATAATGTTCTTTGCTTCAAATCCTGCAGCATCAACTACTACTGAAGCATTCCAGTATGTAGCAGTACCTGAACCAGGGTTAATAACCTCTGTATATCCATTAGCCTTATTAGCTGCAAGAGCCTCTGCATCATACTTGTAAGAACTATTCATGCTGTAGTATGTGTAGCCATGGCCATAGTACCAAGTCACACGAACTGCATTCTCATCGATATCCACACCAGAATTTGTAAGTGCATTTGATGGTGAATTGCTTGCATTTTCAAGAGTTACATTAGGAACATCAATAACAAGCATTTCTTCATAGTTGCCTGGCTGAACCTTGATCGTTACTCGCTCGCCATCTTTTCTATCCATAAGACGAACAGCTGCAAGTGCATCGCCAATTGTCTTATACTCTTTATCTGCGCCAACTGTAAGCTCTGACTTGTACTCTGTCTGATATACAGCTGCTATTTTGGTCAGATAAGATGAACCCAGAACAGTGATATCTACATATCCTGCTCCGCCCTTATAGTCATAGGTATATGTCTCATTACTTGAAGTTGTTCCAGTCTTTACACCAACTGATGCTTCGTTCTCATTTTCAAAGTAGTAGGAGTACTGATAATTACCAGTTACCTGAATCTGGCAATCTCCCTTTACAGGAACGGAAATTGTGCCAGCTCCACTATACAGATACACACCGTTATGAGATCTTCCGTTTGTCCATGAAAGACCGTTATAAGTTCCTTCAGTAGCATTTGCAAACTTAGAAACAAAAGAAGCATCTGCGAAATCCCACTCTGTTATATCAGAAGAGAAGGCAATTCCCTTGCTAACAGCTGCGCCGTCTACTACAAGGTCGCTTGTGAGCTTCTGTACATATGCTCCTGAGTTGGAAACCTCAACCTTGTACTGACCATTTCTAAGAGCTATACCCTCTGTGCCAGTAAACTCATATACATATCCGTCTTTAGCAAAATCATTTTCAGTATCCAGTCTTGTGAATGTGAAAACTGCCTCTGAAAGATCTGCCTTGGTAGCCCCTGATGGAACGATCGTCACATCGTACACAGGCTTCGCCTCAAACTCAATTGCAGTCTCTTTGTCACTTTCTGCAGTAAGCTTTGTTGTAAGAAGATCGTAATTCTCGACAAAAGCTGTACCTTCTTTATCTTCTACAGATACTGCGTACTCTACGCTCTTCTGAAGTCTTACTTCATACTCGATAGCATCTTCTACAAGAGAAAGCTTGATCTGTGGAACAAATACAGAATTCTCATCCTGTGGAACAAAAGAAAAGTCTGCTGCTGCCACAAAATCTGCCAGTTCATCCTCGTCAATGCCTGTAATCTTACCAGTTACATCAACAAGAGATATTCCCTCCACAGATATATCTTTCTGTGTATCTTCACTTATATTGACAGTTTTATCAGAAGTAATAACATATTCATCTGCACCTTCAAGGCTGAGCTCATAGTCAAAGCCCTGTGCAAGCCTAGCTGTATATTTGCCATCAGCAACTGTTGCCTTAACAACATTGCCATTAGCCTTGTTTGTAAATACGATGTCAAAAGAGCCTGTGCCTTCAAATCCTTCTACTTCGCCAGTAAGATCTGAATACTTGGCATGCTCTCTAAGAACTCTGGCAAGTACCAGCTTCTCACTTGCTGAAAAAAGCTTGTACTGTGCTGTATTTGCTGGATAGAAGACCATCTTTGTTACTGTACTTCCACCATTCTTATGAACAAAAAAGGCGTCATCAGAAGCATCTTCCACGTTTCTAAAATGAACTTCAGAATCTGTTCCGTTACTTGCTACATATGCAGTAATGGTGTCGTCTGCCTGACATTCAAGAGCTACATAAACAGCATCTGTTGAACCTTTATTGGAATAGATATATCCGGAATAAACATTTCCATCACTATCCTTGAGAGACTTCTCATCATAGTGAGTAAGTGCAAGATTGGTAGTTCTAAGTCTGTGAGTTGTAGAATATCCGCCATCCTCAAAAACAAAGTCTCCATTATCAACTGAGAAAGATGCAATATTAACACCCTTTGTCCCAGCCTCTACTGAATAAAAGCTGTTGATTGTAGCTACATCCAGTCTGTTATTGTAGTTGCTTCCAAGATCCTCGGCTCCAAAATCCCAAACATCAGTCTTGGAATTATCAAAGTTCCTGTCTGCGGTAGTGTCCTCAGAATCAGAAGTTGCAAGTTTGTTAGCAAGTTCTTCCTGATCTGACTTTTCGTCTGTCTCTTCTGCTTCCTTGCTGTCATCAAGTGCAGCTGAATCTGAAGAAGCATCTGAAACCTCAGATGAGTTCTCTGAAGCTCCTTCATCGCTCTCATCTAAAGAGCTCTCTGTTGAAGAAGCCTTTGCCCCATCACTGCTCTTTTCAGAAGAAGCACTTGTTTCATAAGTTGCTTCCTTCTCTTCATCCGTCTCAGCATATACAACACTTCCAGGTGCAATGCCCGAGAAAGATGAAAGCCCCGTAGCCGCCGCCAATGCTGACGCAATGACTTTGGCACTTACCTTGTGCCATTTCGTCTTTCTGATCATATTTTTCCTCCCAACAAAACGTAAGTTTACACTTTTTTAATAATGTAACCGCTTACATTCCTATATGAAATGTGACTTAATCTTAGCATATTCACATTGACGAAAACAAGAGAGAAACGTAAGTTTATTTCATTTATATTGCTTAAAAGTAAACAAAGTTTCATGGGTGGTTTTTGTATATATTGCACTAACGCGTCTACTTTTTCGTCCCTTGTCAAACAAGGCATTTTTTACCCTAAATCAATGTATGCGGTTTCATGGAAATAAAAAGAATTGTCAGATAACAGAAAAATATTAAAAAAGAATAAAAAAAAGAGCACCCAGATCAATAATCTGAATGCTCAAGTGTGCGTGACAGGATTCGAACCCACGACCTTCTGGTCCGTAGCCAGACGCTCTATCCAGCTGAGCTACACGCACATGTCGCTTTAGCAACAAAATATATTATATGCACGAGCAGTTTCTTTGTCAACATATTTTTTAATTTTCTGCATTTTCTGCAGCCTTAGTCTCAGCCACAAGCCTTTCAAGGTCTGGCCTTGCAAATTCAAAGCATGCCAGGATCTTAGGTGAGAACACGCCGCACTCACCATTTTTTATCATCTCAAAAGCCCTGTCTACAGGATAAGCAGATTTGTATACTCTGTCGCTGACAAGAGCATCATAAGCGTCAGAAATAGCTGTAAGCTGTGCAGCGATAGAATTTTCATCTCCCTTTAAGCCATCGGGATATCCTCCGCCATCGTATCTTTCATGATGATGCCTGCATATATCAAGGCATATTTCAAAATATTCCTTGTCCTGAACATCCCTTAGGCTCTCAATGACTTCGCTTCCCCTTGTTGTATGGGACTTCATAACCTCAAACTCTTCGCTTGTGAGGCGCCCCGGCTTTAAGAGAATAGAATCCGGTACAGATATCTTTCCAATATCATGCATTGCTGACGCCTGGGTTATAACATCGATAAGATGTGGATTCAGCCCAAGCTCAGGGTAATTGTTCATGGCTGTAAGAGCAAGTGTACGTACAAAGCCTTTTATCCTCTTTAGATGATAAATAGTCTCCATACTTCTGAATTCTACAATAGTCGCGATGGTATCAATAACTCTTTCGTTACTGTTTTTAAGCCTTTCCTCCTGCTTTTTAAGATATGCAAACTGTTTCTTTAATACCCTGGTCTGATCATCAACCTGAACTTCAAGGTTGTTTTTGCTGTCAAAAAGCTCCACAGTACGTGAAACTCTTTTATCCACAATAACAGGGTCAAAAGGCTTATGTATTACATCAGCTGCCCCTTTCTGATAGCTGGTACGCTCCGCTTCCGTGGAGGTATCAGCTGTGATCATCAGAACAGGGATAGAATCATTTAAGTTATCCTTTTTGCGCATAGCCTCAAGGACCTCATAGCCGTCCATTTCAGGCATAACAATATCAAGAAGAATAGCCGCAAGCTTTTCTTCATTCTCTTCAATCGACTTCATAGCCTCGATACCGTTGCCTGCCTCAAGGATATTGTATTGATCCTTGAAAATCTCGCCTAGAATTCCTCTGTTGATCTCATTGTCATCAACAACTAGAATCGAACGATCTGCCATGTGATCCTCCTGTCTATAGCCAATCAGGTCCTATTATCTCTCAACAATAGCTGCGCAGCCCATTCCGCCGCCAACACAAAGAGTAGCAAGTCCCTTATGAACATCTCTTCTCTGCATTTCGTACAAAAGAGATACAAGGATTCTGTTTCCAGAGCATCCTACAGGATGTCCAAGTGCAATAGCACCACCATTTACATTGAGAACATCATTGCTAAATCCAAGGTCATGCTGAACAGCTACTGACTGAGCTGCAAAAGCCTCGTTAGCCTCGATAAGATCAAAGTCACCTATTGTATATCCAGCCTTCTTCATAACCTTCTGAGTTGCTGCTACAGGGCCAATACCCATAATGCTAGGTTCTACGCCTGCAAGTTCACCTGCAATCCAGGTTCCAAGTGGCTTTACACCAAGTTCTTTTGCCTTTTCTTCGCTCATAACGATGATTGCAGAAGCTGCATCATTGATTCCTGATGAGTTTGCAGCAGTTACTACACCGCCGTCCTTCTTAAATGCTGGCTTAAGTCCGGAAATACCCTCAACAGTTACACCCTTTCTAGGGCCTTCATCTGTATCAAATATTATTGTCTCTTTCTTTTTCTTGATCTCTACAGGAACGATTTCTTCCTTAAATTTGCCTGCAGCAATAGCTGCCTCAGCTTTATTCTGTGACCATGCAGCAAACTCATCGAGCTGCTGTCTTGTAAGATGCCACTGCTCAGCAATGTTCTCAGCTGTGATACCCATATGATATCCACCAAAAGCATCAGTAAGCGCATCCTTTATCATTGCATCCTGAAGTTCTCCAGAACCCATTCTGTATCCGTAACGGCCCTGCTGCATAAGGTATGGAGCCATTGACATATTCTCCATTCCACCAGCAACGATTATATCTGCGTCTCCCATACCAATGAGCTTGGCTGCAAGGTTTACGCAGTGAAGACCTGATCCGCACAGGACATTTATTGTTGTAGCAGGTACTTCTACCGGAATACCAGCATTGATTGCTGACTGTCTTGCCGGGTTCTGTCCAAGTCCTGCCTGGATAACGCATCCCATATAAACTTCGTCAACCTGCTCAGGCTTAACTCCTGCACGCTTAAGAGCTTCTTTTATTACAATTGCTCCAAGTGCTGGTGCTGGTGTGGTTGATAAAGTTCCACCCATTGTACCAATCGCTGTTCTACATGCTCCCGCTAAAACTACTTTTCTTGCCATAACTTTCCTCCGTCATTAACTAATGTTTTATGCTGCATATATCTAAAATCAATAACAACCACTATTATCTGTGCATTATTATTAATTTTATCACTATATTGTTTATTTCTCAACGAATCCCTTACAATCAATCCGCGAGTTTATGGTACTTTGAAGGTGCCTATATCACTTCTGTAATCGAAGCGGCAATTCCAGACCGTGCTCTGTCAAAAGAGATTCATTTTGCAATATCTCAGTGCTCCTTCCATCAGCTATGATCCTGCCCTCATCCAGTAAAATCGTTCTCTCACAGGTATCCATGATAAAGTCCAGGTCATGTGAAGTGATGAGTTTTAGAGAATTAATCTCATTTATAATCCTGATAAGATTTTTCCTGTTCCTTGGATCAAGCGCTGCCTCAGGCTCATCCATGATTATGATATCCGGATTCATGGCAAGGATCGTGGCTATTGAAGCCAGTTTTTTCTCTCCTCCGGATAGTTTATAGGTATGCTTTTTTCTAAGGTCTGTAATGTGGACTTTCTCCAGAGCATCTACTACCCTTTTCTCAACCTCATCATCTGATAAGCCGTAGTTCTGAGGTCCAAAGGCCACATCGTCTTCAACTGTTGATAAAAAGAGCTGACTATCTGAGTCCTGAAACACGTATCCGATATGCTCTCTGACGTGATTTAAGTTTTTCTTGTCTACTGGATGTCCTGCAATCTCAAGAACGCCTTCATAATCAAGATACAATCCCACAAGAAGCTTCATCAGCGTGGATTTTCCGATTCCGTTAGCTCCGATTATACCGATACTCTCGCCATCATGAGCCATTAGATTTATATCACTTAGAACCGGTTCTTCTTTTTCATAAGCAAAGCTCAAATGTTCAATTTTAAGTATTTCTCCATGAATACCTGTATGCATTTCTCACTCTCCAAAAATCCCTGAATGTCTGATAACTACAAATATGACAATCCAAATAACTGGATAAAAAATGTCAGCAAGCCGCACTTTCTTTTTCCTGATCCTAAAATCTCCTGTAAAACCTCTAAGAAGCATGCTCTCATAAACTCTTTCTGCCTTGTCCATGCTGCGCAAAAGCCACTGTCCAACCAATGTTCCCCAGGCCTTATAATTGATGCCATTCTGTGAGGGAGCTCTTAGTTTGTATGCTGTCATTATCCTGTCCGCCTCCACAGCCATTACTCCAAAGTATCTGTAGATCAGCATGACCACTATTACCATGATTCTTGGGAAATGCAGTACTCTTAAGGCATAGCATATATCATCAATCGATGTTGTTGCTATCAGAATGTACACAGCCAAAACGCTATAAAAACCCTTGATCATCACTGTGATCATGGACAGCACGCCGCCCGAAACTGCCAACTTACCAATATATCCCACAATCTGCCTGTCTAGAAATGGATTAAATACTCCCACAAACAAAACCAATGGCAATATCAGCCTCATCCTATAGATTCCCTCTTTAAAGGACAACTCTCCCACAATAAAGGAAAAAAAAGGATATACAGACATGACGATCAGGGGCGCCAGCGCATACTTGTTAAAAGAAACAACTGTAAAAATATACAAAACGCTAAGAAGCAGCTTCCCCAAAGGATGAAGACTATTCATCCAATGAGAACGCTGCTGCAAGTTTTGTAATTTATTTAATTCGCGAAGATTTTTTTCTATTGAGTTCATGTACTAAGTATATTATATCCGGCCCAAAATAACATCACTTAATATGCATATTTAGCCTATTACGCAATCTTAGTGTTTTCTTTTTTTCTAAAGAATCTAAAAGCATATGATGCTCCAACACAGACACCAACTACCACGAGCGCTCCAACTATACCAGAGAAGCTTGTTCCGACAGCTGATTCGCTGTCCTTAAATGCATAATCAGGCAAAAGAGAAGTTGTCTCCTGGATGCCTGCAGCTGTGTCGTATACTCCACCTTCTGCCTCAAGCTCTGTTGTTCCAGCAACCTGCTCCATAGACCACTCAAGTCCATCAGGGAATGCTGAAGCAAAAAGAGAAATAGCTCCGCCGCAGATAGCTGCTGCTACTGCAATAGCTATGATTGTTCCCTTGAAAGAGAGTTTTCCTTCTTTTACCACATTTTCATCTCTGCCTACGCCCCAGAGAAGTTCTGGTCTTGCCTCATTGACAAAGATAAGAACGGCTGCAGTAATAAGTCCCTCTACAAATCCGATGGCAAGATGAATAGGCTGCATTGTTGCCATAAATACTGAGAAAGGAAGCTCTGTTATTCCAGAAAAGAATGTCTCAAGTGTAACTGAGAATGCGCCAAGCTGAAGAGTCAGAACGCATCCTAAAATCGATGCAATGGCAATCTTCAATCTGCTGGCACCTTTCTTCATAATAGGTCTCCAAATTAATAGCGCTCCTATAAAGCACCCATAAAAGGCCATATTCCATATATTACATCCAAGAGCCAATAGCCCACCGTCAGCAAAAAGAAGGCATTGAACAAGGAGTACTCCTATCATAGTAAGGAATCCTGCGTAAGGTCCCAACATAGCAGATAGCATCATTCCTCCACAAAGATGTCCAGATGATCCTGTACCAGGAATGGTGAAGTTGAGCATCTGTGTAGCAAATACGAATGCTCCCATAACGCCCATTACTGGAATTTTCTTTGGGTCATTTTCCTCTCTTACTTTTTTAACAGAAACTCCTGCTGCTCCTGTTGATAAAACATACATTGTTCCAGCTACTGCTGGTGCCACAAGGGCGTCAGCCATATGCATTGTGTGATTTCCTCCCGTACTTCTATATTTATCAAGACGGTTGACTGTAAAGCTTACTTCGAAAGATGTATGTTTTTTACTCCTGTCAAACTGGGAATTCCGATGAGCCCAGAGAATCAATTTCTGCGTGCATAGGCACTTGAAATTGATTGGTCTCATCTACATAGTTTGAAAAGTCGTAAAATAACATACACTCTTTCTGCGCAAGCTTCGCAGTCAACCTGCTCTACGATTGTCACTAGTGTACTGACAAGCAATTTGGTTAATTATGAATGAGTCAGTACACTAGAAGAAGTATAGGGGAAATCACATAGTGTTCACAAGCCCCCGGGGGGGATATATTTTGTACAATATATGTCTTAGCACTGTATAGTTGCTTATGATACCGTGATAAATTAATTTATCAGCAACTGTTTTATGTGTTCATCTCTTATATTGGGTGAAGAGGTCGCGGATTGCTATGTCGTAAGGTGCATGAAGGACGCCGTATTCTGTTACTATGCCAGTGATGAGGTCTGCGTCTGTAACATCAAAGGCTGGGTTATAGACTTTAACGCCTTCTGGTGCCATGCGCTCCTTGTACCACATTTCTGTTACTTCCTCAGGCTTTCTCTGCTCAATGTTTATATCAGCGCCTGTGGCTGTATTTATATCGATGGTTGATGTAGGTGCACATACATAAAATGGAATATTGTAACGCTTAGCAACTGTTGCCACAACGCTGGTTCCAATTTTATTAGCGGCATCACCGTTAGCGGCAACTCTGTCACATCCAACGAATATGGCATTGATTGCACCGCTCTTCATAAGTGATGCTGACATGTTATCACATAAGAGTGTTGTGTCTATTCCTGCAGAGTGAAGCTCAAAGGCTGTAAGTCTTGCTCCCTGAAGGAGTGGTCTTGTCTCGTCGCAGTATACTTTTATCTTCATACCTCTTTCATGAGCCAGGTACATTGGTGCTGTTGCTGTTCCATATTTGCAGGTAGCAAGCTGTCCTGCATTGCAGTGAGTAAGGAGGCCATATCCATCCTTTATAAGAGTCAGGCCATTTTCTCCAATCCTGCGGCAGACATCAACATCTTCAGCTTTTATTCTCTCTGACTCATCTCTCATTTCGTTTATGAGTTTTGTTCGAGCATCATCAAAGGACAACGCATCTTCTTTAACTTTTTCATAATAGCTGGCTACATGGCTCTCCATTCTTTTAAGTGCCCAAGACAAATTAACTGCTGTAGGTCTTGATGAATTGAGGTAATCTGACTTTTCTTTTAGCTCAGCCATAAATTCTTCATAAGAGGAAGCCTTTGAATGTTTCATGAGAAGATAAAGACCAAAACCTGCACTTACGCCTATTGCTGGTGCTCCCCTTACCTGGAGAAGGTAAATTGCATCCCATATTTCTTTTGCTGTGTGAAGACGTATGATCTCAATTTTACCAGGAAGAAGGGTCTGATCAATGATCTCTATGGCATCATCCTCATCTATAAGTGAAACTGTTTCGTAATCCAATATGCTTTTCATGTTATTACCTCTCGTACTAAATGTTTTTTAATTCCAATAAGCTTCGTGTTGTCCTTCAGGTAGTTCAGTAATACTTCCATCCGGCAATACAAGTGTACAAGTGCTTCCCTTTGGAACAGTACATGTTATCACTTTATCTGTAGCATTCCAGAAAACAGCAATCTCGCCGTACTTACTACAAAAACTACCACTTGCATACTCAAGTCCCTGCACAGTAGGCTCTATGAAAAAATGCTGGTAACCAGGTTTTTCTTCATCTGGTTTTATCCCCAATATTCCAGTAAACAAATAAGAGCACACCGCAGAATACGCAGCATGATCAAGTGATCCTCTAACCACATATCCGCCATTATCGAACTCGTTGCCATCATCGTCAGTATTCTTAAAAGCCCCAAGTTCTTCAGGATTGGTGGTAAGTCCCATAGTAAGAGGATATGCTATTCCACCAGGTTCAGTATTTGAAAGAACCTTTATAGCATCTTCTCCATACCCTCCCTTTGAAAGCGCGGGCAAATAGCTATCCATTCCTGAATACCCTGGATAAAACATGTATAGTCCATACTCTGTAAGTAGCTTTAGCCTATCAATTGCCATTCTCTCATAATTTTCTTCAAATAGGCCAAAATCAATTCCCAGAGCATATGCAGTCTCTGATTCGTCAGTTAAAATACCTGTTTCCACTGAAGCATCCGATTTTATAAATGTTTCCTGCCACTTTGCTCTAAAGGCTTCAGCAATTTCATTTAGTCTGGAATAGTCATCATCCCTCCCCAATATCTGAGCCATCTTAGCAACCAGTCTCGATGAGTGCGCACACCATGCTGTATCAGAAAGACTTCCTGGGGTTCCCTGAGCTGACAAGTGATCTCCATAACCGCCTCCGTCCCTATAATAATCTTCAGATGTATTTTTGAGATAATCTATCCACCTTGCAAAAGAGTCAAAATTATCTTCCAGTATCTCTTTATCACCATATTGGAGATATAAATTCCAGGCAATTATTACAGGCGCATCGCCCCAGCAGTTATGTCCTCCGAAGGTGTACCTCACAGGAATTGCATCCATATACATTCCTTCCTCCGTCTGCATTGCCACCATTTCTTTTACGTAATTCTCGTAAAAGAGCTTTGAATCATACTGGTACATACCAAAAAGTGATGTCATCTGGGCATCTCCGCACCAGCCAAGCCTTTCATCTCTCTGAGCGCAATCCGTAGGTACATCCATCATATTACTTCGCATGCTATTTTTTGAATTATCATAGAACTGATTGATAATCTCATTGGAACAGGTAAAGCTACCTGTTTCCTTTATAGCAGAAGAAATAAACAAGCCTTTTATAGCCTCTTTATCAATTGCCTTTTCAAGACCTGTTATCTGAACATACCTGAAACCATGGTAGGTATGACTAAAAGAAATATCTTCTTCAGAATATTCAAACGCACCACCTGGAATATAGTAGTCTGTCGCATCAGCAGATAATAAGTTCTCCACAAATACGGTTCCAGGTACATCATCTGAATTTATAAGGTTTTCTGAATTTAAAATTTCTCCATATCTAAAAGTGCAAACGCTTCCTTCTTTTGCTCCAGCCGCAAAAAGAGCTTCTTTCTTAATGCTGATTGTTCCAGAAAAGTCTTTGCCAAAGTCATATACAAAAGTTCCAGGTATTGGCTCTGAAACGTCTACACAGTCCAAGGTTTCCGCAATCTGTATACCAGGATTTTTCTTTAATGTCAGCGGAACTTTAAGATATTTCTCACTAACTGAATCCACAAGTACACTTGTATATTTGCTGTTGTCTGCATTAAACCTATCATCAATGACTTCCCCATTGTAAATATCATTGAATCTATACCTTGTATCCACACACACTTCAAAGCTATCATCTGTGGCTATTATCTGCTTTGTTCCATCCTTGTATTTTATTGAAAGAACACCTTTTACACCTAATAATCCATCCCAGCCTCCGCCAGTTTCAGGATACCCAACGCCTCTGTCAAAAAATCCATGAAACAAATCAAACTGCAATTCATTATCTTTTTCCACAAAGGAAGTAACATCATAGACCACAAAATTTAAATGGTCGGTAAATGACATTTTCCCTGGATCAAAAAAGTTATCTGTAACTTTTTGTTTGTTTAAATAAGCATCCACGCTTCCAAGAGCAGTCAGACATAGATAAGCATTTTCTATCTCTTTATCTTCTGTAACAAAAGTCCTCCTAAAGCTAGGAGCGGGCTTAGCCTTTGCTGGTGACAGCACAAAGCCAGCTTTTACTGATAATCTTTTTCCCTCTTCTGAATCATCTATATCAATATGGTATGGTGAAAAAGCACTTGTTGCCTCGTTCTCATAGCTATATTCAACAAGTTCATTTACAAAGTTTCCTTCAAAATCCTCTTTGAAAATGACCTTGGAAGGTTCAGCATAAAGGTCTAACACTTCGAAATCATCGAAATAAACAGGCTTTGTTCCTCTTCGTTTATAAGTTCCTACTGTACCTAGAGGAAACTTCTCTACTTCAAAATCACCTATATTTTCGTTGTTAACTGAAATTCCAAGAAGTGAACCTGTGATACCTTCTACTTCCGGGAATGCTGTTACACATATTTCATATTGATTATCTGAACTTTTATCAAAAGAAATCTCCTCAGAGCATAGATCATCTCTCTCCTGCCCATTTTCAAACTGTTTCACCACCAGCCTTGCATATTCATCAGAATAAAAATCCCTGACTTCTATTAAAACAAGCTTCCCCTGTTCGCCAAAGGGATCTCCTAATACAAAGCTTGCTTCATTATCCTCAAGCTTTATCTTGCAAGACGCTTCATAAAAATAGTTACTCGCACAGGACTCATAGCCATCATAGGCAGCACTGATGAAATGTGCAGCCTGCATATCATTCAAAGTTTCATCAACATAGGGAAAAATCTTATTATCACTGCTCTCAGCACTACTTTCATCCGCATTTTCTGCTATTTTACCCAATTCCATTGAATTTCTCAGATTCTCGCATCCGGAAATCACAATTATCGAAGCCAGAAGCACCCCTACTAATGATTTTCTTTTAATCTTTCCAATTATCTTTTTATATTCTTTTGCCATTATGTATTATTTTTCTTACTTAAGTCCCCAAATAATTATTGTAATTCTATACCCTCTACAGCCAAAACATCTTATAGCTCTTTAAGCAGATCCTCTGCTACTTCGCTGCCGTGCTTGGCAGCATAGCTTGCCCATTTCTTGGCTTTGGCCAGGTTCTTTTCACCAAACTCGCCTTTATAATAGCCTACTGCAATCTGCTCAGCTGCTTCGATGCTGCCCTTACCAGCCTTATCTATGAGATCTAGTAATTTCTGTTTTTTATCCATTTTTTTATTTCCTTCCGTTTCATATTCACTTAGTTTACCATATACCCACAAGTAAATACCACAAAAGGAAAAAAGAAGACCGCCACAAAAGTGACGGCCTCCCGAAATGTCTTATTTATCAGGCTTTCTGCTCAAGAGCCTCTTTGATCTTCTTTGTAAGAGCTGGAAGGATCTTGTTAAGATCTCCAACAACACCATAATCAGCTACATCAAAGATAGGAGCATTCTCATCTTTGTTGATAGCGATGATGATATCAGACTCTTCCATACCTGCAACGTGCTGGATTGCTCCAGAAATACCAATTGCGAAGTAAAGCTGAGGTCTTACAGTCTTACCTGTCTGTCCAACCTGAAGATCCTTTGGCTTCCAGCCTGAATCTACAACTGCACGTGAGCAGGATACTGTTCCGTTAAGAGCCTCTGCAAGGTCATCAAGGAGCTTGAAGTTCTCTGCAGAACCAACTCCACGACCACCAGATACAAGGATCTTAGCTGCCTGGATATCAGCAACTGAAGATGCTTCCTTAACGATCTTAACGATCTCTGTATAGCAATCATTCTCTTCAAAACCAGGATTGTACTCAACAACCTCTGCCTTTGCTCCCTTGATAGGATCAATCTTCTGCATAACGCCTGGACGAACTGTAGCCATCTGAGGACGGAAGTCTGGGCAAGCGATAGTAGCGATTGTGTTACCACCAAATGCAGGTCTTGTCATAAGGAGCTGTTTGTGCTTGGTCTCTCTAGCTGGTGATGGCTCAAGAGGGAAATCTCCGATTTCAAGCTGTGTACAGTCAGCTGTAAGACCTGTATGTACTCTTGATGATACTCTAGGACCAAGATCTCTACCGATTGCTGTAGCACCAACAAGGAGGATTTCAGGCTTGTACTCATTGATTACAGATGCAAGAGCGTGTGTATAAGGCTCTGTTCTGTAATCCTTAAGTGCAGGATCATCAACTACGATTACTCTATCAGCACCATACTCTGCAAGCTTGTCAACAAGTCCCTTAACATCGCTTCCAAGAAGTACAGCTGTTACTTTTTTCTCATCAAGATCTTCTGCAAGATTCTTGGCTTTGCCCAGAAGTTCAAGCGCAATGCTTGAAAGTTCATTGTCTACCTGCTGAGCAAATATAAATACACCCTTATATTCTTCTAAAGACATGACTCTTCTCCTTTATTCAAATCAATTTATTGTTTATTTGTGATATACGCATGGCTCCGCTTCGCTCTCGCCATGCTACATACATTCGGAAATCGATATTTTCATTTCATTCACATATCTTTTTCCTCATGTCTGTTCGGTCATTTCATAAACACGCTGCACAGTGCAAGCACTGCACCGTGTTTACTCATTCCCTATATCACTCAAATTACATGTTTCTCAGTAAGCTTACCTACGATATAGTCAACTGCTTCATCAGCTGAATCAGGAACAACCTTCTCGCCCTGACCCTTCTTAACCTTATCAGAAGCCTTTGCAATCTGTGTAGGTGATCCTTTAAGACCAAGGTTAGAATCGTCAACATCCTTAAGATCTGGTCTGCCCCAAACTGTAACTTCCTTGGCAAAAGCATCAAAGATTCCGCCAGGAGTCATATATCTAGGCTCATTGAGCTCTGAAAGAGCTGTAACAAGGCAAGGCATCTTAGCCTTAACAATGTGATATCTGTCTTCGAACTGTCTCTTAACTTCTACAGTGCCAGCCTTCTCATCAACCTTGATTTCCTCAGCATAGGAAATTACAGGAATATGAAGGTGCTCAGAAATCTGTGGTCCAACCTGAGCTGTATCTCCATCGATAGCCTGACGGCCTGTGATGATGAGATCATACTCAAGATTTCTAAGTGCTCCAGCAATTGTTGAAGATGTTGCCCATGTATCAGCGCCACCAAGAACTCTGTCTGTAACAAGAATTGCCTTGTCTGCGCCCATAGCAAGAGCTTCTCTAAGTACGGCATCAGCCTTAGGAAGTCCCATAGTAAGAACTGTAACCTCTGCGCCATACTGATCCTTTAATCTAAGTGCTGCCTCAAGACCTGCTTTGTCATCAGGGTTCATGATAGCAAGCATTGCACCTCTATCCAATGTTCCATCGGGTTTGAACTTAACGCCGCCCTTTGTATCAGGGACCTGCTTAATGCAAACTACAACTTTCATTTTTATTCTCCTTCTATCAGATTATATATTTCAGATGATCACTATTACTTAAGCAATGCTCCAGAGATAACCATTCTCTGAACCTCAGATGTACCCTCGTAGATCTCTGTGATCTTAGCATCACGCATCATTCTCTCTACTTCGTACTCTCTGATGTAACCATAACCACCATGGAGCTGTACAGCCTTAGTTGTTACATCCATAGCAACCTCAGCTGCGAAAAGCTTAGCCTTAGCAGCTTCTACTGAGTAAACATCCTTATTTTTCTTAGCATCAGCAGCCTGATATACAAGGAGTCTTGCAGCTTCACACTGTGTAGCCATGTTTGCAAGCTGGAACTGTGTATTCTGGAAAGCACCGATAGCTCTTCCGAACTGCTTTCTCTCTTTTACATACTCAACTGTTCTGTCAAGAGCGCCCTCTGCAATACCAAGAGCCTGAGCAGCGATACCAATACGTCCGCCGTCAAGAGTATGCATAGCGATAGGGAATCCCTTTCCTCTTGCGCCAAGAAGGTTCTCTGCAGGAATATGGCAATCCTGGAAAATGAGCTCGTATGTTGATGAACCACGGATACCCATCTTGTTCTCTTTTGTACCAAATGTGAATCCTGGTGTTCCCTTCTCAACGATGAAAGCTGAGAACTTCTTCTGCTTTCTACCCTTCTTATCTTCTACGATATCTGTGTAAGCAATGATGATGTAAATATCAGCAACCTCACCGTTTGTGATGAAGCACTTTGATCCGTTAAGAACCCATTCCTTACCATCTTCTGTAAGAACAGCCTTAGTCTGAACGCCCTGAGCATCTGTACCAGCCATAGGCTCTGTAAGACCAAATGCACCGAGCTTCTCGCCCTTTGCAAGAGGTACAAGGTACTTCTGCTTCTGCTCCTCTGTTCCGTATGTCATGATAGGATCGCAGCAAAGTGATGTGTGAGCAGATACGATAACTGCTGTTGTACCACAAACCTTTGCAAGCTCCTCTACGCACATGATGTAAGTAAGAGGATCGCATCCCTGTCCGCCGTACTCCTTAGGAATTGGAATACCCATGAAGCCGTACTTCTGCATCTTCTTAACGGTTTCCATAGGGAAAACCTCTGTCTCATCAACCTCTATAGCGTTTGGCTTTACTTCTTTTTCTGCGAAATCTTTAAAAAGAGCTCTAGCCATTTCATGTTGCTGATCAAGCTGAAAATCCATTATAATTTCCTCCGTATTTCTTTTTCAAAAATTTTTTATTCAAATGTACCTAATTGCTAAGTTCGTTCAATAACTTGCTAAGCGATCAGATATCAGTTGGAACCTTATTTCCATCAGCATAGTTGTAGAAACCGATGCCTGTCTTAACACCAAGCTTCTTACCACGAACCATCTTACGAAGGAGTGGGCAAGCACGATACTTGGAATCACCTGTCTCTGAGTAAAGAACATCCATGATAGCAAGAACGATATCAAGTCCGATGTAGTCACCGAGTTCAAGAGGTCCCATAGGATGGTTACATCCAAGCTTCATAGCTGTGTCGATACCAGCGATATCTGAAACGCCCTCTGAATATACGAAGATACCTTCGTTGATCATAGGAACAAGAATTCTGTTAACAACGAATCCAGCTGCCTCATTAACCTGTACTGGAGTCTTTCCAAGATCCTCAGAAATCTTCTTGATCTTCTCTACCATGTCATCTGGTGTGTTAGCACCCTGGATAACCTCAACGAGCTTCATAACAGGAGCTGGGTTGAAGAAGTGCATACCAATGATAGGCTTTGCAAGACCTGAACCAATCTCTGTGATTGAAAGTGATGATGTATTAGAAGCAAAGATACAATCAGGATTCTTAACGATGTTGTCCTGAAGCTCCTTGAAAAGATTCTTCTTGATGTCCATAACTTCAAGAGCAGCCTCTACTACAAGATCAGCATCAGCACAGATGTCATTAAGACCTGTCTGGATCTTAGCTGTGATAGCATCAGCCTCTTCCTGTGTCTTCTTGCCCTTAGCAACCTGCTTGTCAAGGCCTTTCTTAATCTTAGCAAATCCGCCCTCTGCGAACTCTGTCTTGATATCGCAAAGATATACTTTCTCAACGCTCTGAGCCTGAGCAAATGTCTGTGCAATACCTGAACCCATTGTACCTGCACCAATAACAGCTACCTTCATTTTATTTTCCTCCTATTGTGTGTAATATATATTTTTATGCATGATTACGCATGACTCCGCTTTGCTTTCGTCATGCTATTTTTATTCAGAATCCGCACTTTCGTGCTTCTTCCTCATAAAAATGCCGGTCTTCAAGGTCTCAAATTTTCATTTGCAAGCAAAAAAATTTTCGACTTTGAATCCCTAATCATGCATTTTTAAAAGCTACAACCTTAACCTTAGCTGGATCATCCTTTTTTCTAAGGAAGTTAGCCATACCTTCTCTCTGATCCTCTGTCTCAAAGCATGAACCAAAGAGCTTCTCTTCAATTACAAGAGCATCATCGATGTTAACCTGAAGGCCATCGTTGATTGCCTTCTTGCAAGCTCTAACAGCGATAGGAGCATTTGCAGCAATCTGGCTAGCCATCTTCTCAGCAGCTGGAAGAAGTTCTTCCTGTGTGTATACGGCATTAACGAGACCAATTCTGTAAGCCTCATCAGCCTTGATGTTACGTGCAGTATAAATAAGCTGTTTAGCCATTCCTGCACCAATAAGTCTTGCAAGTCTCTGTGTTCCGCCAAATCCAGGTGTGATTCCAAGACCAACCTCTGGCTGACCAAACATAGCATTGTCTGAGCAGATACGAATATCGCAGCTCATAGAAATCTCGCAGCCACCGCCAAGTGCAAATCCATTGATTGCTGCGATAACTGGAACAGGGAACTGCTCGATCTTACGGAATATATCATTACCCTTTTTACCAAAAGCTTCTCCTTCTGCCTTTGAAAGAGTACTCATCTCGCCAATATCAGCGCCTGCAACAAATGACTTCTCTCCTGCACCTGTAAGGACAACAGCTCTTACAACGTTTGTGTCGATACTGTCAAAAGCAGCAGCGAGGTCATCAAGCACCTGTGAATTAAGTGCGTTAAGTGCCTCTGGGCGATTGATTGTAACAACAGCGATGTTTTCTTTTACTTCGCAATTAACGAAACCCATTTCTAATTTCCTCCTGTGAAAATTATTGATAATAGCCTGCTGCGCAAGCACAGCAGGCTACAATAAACATATTAAGCCTCGTAGCGTTCTACGATTGTAGCGCATCCCATTCCGCCGCCGATGCAAAGAGTAGCAAGACCCTTCTTAACATCTTCTCTTCTAGCCATCTCATGAAGAAGAGTAACAAGGATACGGCATCCTGATGCTCCAACTGGATGTCCAAGTGCAATAGCACCACCATTTACGTTAACCTTGCTCATATCAAATCCAAGGTCCTTAGCTACAGCAACAGACTGTGCTGCAAATGCCTCGTTAGCCTCGATAAGATCGATATCATCAAGTGAAAGCTCTGTCTTCTTAAGAACCTTCTTAGTAGCTGCAACAGGGCCGATACCCATGATCTCAGGCTCAACACCTGCAAGAGCTCCGCCTACCCATGTAGCCATAGGCTTGATTCCAAGCTCCTTAGCCTTCTCTTCGCTCATAACAACTACTGCTGCAGCACCATCGTTGATACCTGAAGCATTACCAGCTGTTACAAGTCCGCCCTCTTTACCAGAGCAGCATTTAAGCTTAGCAAGAGTCTCAACAGTTGTTCCAGCACGAGGGCCCTCATCAACCTTGAACTCTACCATTTCCTTCTTAACCTTTACAGGAACAGGAACGATCTCATCGTTGAACTTGCCTTCTGCCATAGCCTTCTCACACTTCTGCTGAGAATTAGCTGAGAACTCGTCAAGCTCTTCTCTTGTAAGGTTCCATCTGTCGCAGATATTCTCTGCTGTGATCATCATGTGATAGTGGTTGAATGCATCTGTAAGAGCATCGTTAACCATAGTATCTACAACTGTTCCGTTGTTCATACGATATCCGAAACGTGCATTTGGAAGTGCATAAGGAGCCATTGACATGTTCTCCATACCACCTGCTACAACTATATCAGCCTCGCCAGCCTTGATAAGGTCAGCAGCCATATTGACACAGTTAAGGCCTGATCCGCAAACTACGTTAAGTGTAACAGCAGGAGTCTCGATTGGAAGACCTGCCTTGATAGATGCCTGTCTAGCTACGTTCTGTCCAAGACCTGCCTGGATAACGCATCCCATAAGGACCTCATCTACTAACTCAGGCTTAACACCTGCTCTGTTAAGTGCCTCTTTGATTACGATTGAGCCAAGTTCTGCTGCAGGAGTATTGCTGAGGGCTCCGCCCATCTTACCAATAGCTGTTCTGCAAGCACCTGCTATAACTACCTTCTGTGCCATAATTTATTTCCTCCATTTTGTTTATTGTGGACACATCAAAAAAATGTATCCGAATGTTTAAAACTAGTTTGATAATTTTTTATCAGAACAGAATAATTATAGCATCCACCTTGGGCAAATGCAACAAAAACTATCATCCTTACGTATTATTTTTATTAAAAAGCCATAAATTGATATATATTTATCAATATGTTGTTAAAAAAATAACAGTGCCATATTCCTATAGCACTGCTATTTCTAGATTTCATTCAAATGGCGGAAACTGTGCAAAGTTTATTCGTTTCCGCTTATACCTCAGGCTCAATAAGTCCGTAAGTGTTACCTTTTCTCTTGTAAACCACATTAACCTGATCAGTCTCTGCATTTACAAATACAAAGAAGTTGTGGCCTAAAAGTTCCATCTGAACACACGCATCCTCAGCATACATAGGCTTGGGATCAAACTTCTTCATACGCTCTATACGGATATCTTCATCGTCCATATAGTCTGATTCAATATATTCCTTCTTAAAATTGCTGGCTTCTGCCTGCTGCTTATCAACAAGTTTGCTCTTGTACTTCTTGAGCTGTCTTTCAATAACCTCCTCTACCAGGTCAATTGATACATACATATCGTTGCTGACCTGCTCTGCTCTGATGATTTTTCCTTTTACGGGAATGGTGACTTCGATCTTATGTCTCTCTTTGTCCACATTAAGAGTAACATTTGCATTTGTGTCGGGAGTAAAGTACTTCTCCAGCTTGCCTATCTTCTCCTCAACTGCACTACGAAGACCGGGTGTTACTTCGATGTTCTTACCTACGATTGTAAATTTCATGCAATCATCCCCTTTGCTGTCGCCTTGTGATAATTTCTGAAAAAAGAAATATCTCTGGCCATATTTAAGACAATAGTGCATTTTATGCCGCTTTTGTCTATACGCTATTATACCATTTAACAAGTCATCCGTGCAATTTATAACCGTCCAATAAAGATAATCTTTTTATTAACAGAGTCTTTTTGTGTATTATGCACAAAAAATATCCCTTGTTTTCGATTGCGTAAAATCCACTTCCAATTGTGGATATTTGTGGACAATGTGGATAACTTCGTGTATAAGTAGTTAAAAGCTGACTTTTTATTTTGTGGATTGTGGATAAGTTTTGAAAAATGTGTGAAAAAAAAATTATTAATTTATGTTGACTTTTGTACTTTAGTGCATATCAGAGAAATCAGTAAGATTCAAAAGGCAAGCAGCCAGTATTACCCTGGATTGCAGCGATATACGAAATCATATAATAGAAAAAAATGGAACTAACAAATCAAATGATCTATTAGTTCCACTATATTATCAATTAATATTCTTATTATTAGAAGATTCTTCTAACAGCAAGTACTGAACGGTAATCAGCATTAGAAATCTTAATACCAGTCTTGGCTGTAGAAGCATGTACGATCTGTCCGTTTCCAATGTAGATAGCAACGTGACCTGAATAGCAGACAATATCACCAGGCTGAGCATTTGCAAGTCCATCAACCGCTGCTCCCACTGATCTGTCAGCACCTGAACTATGAGGAAGACTAACACCGAAGTTAGAATATACACTCATAACGAAACCTGAACAGTCAGCACCATTTGTTAAGCTTGTTCCTCCATATACATATGGATTTCCAACGAACTGGCAAGCAAACTGGGCAACTGCAGAACCAATTGAGCTGGTCTCTGTTGTATATGAACTAGCTGAATTGTAGCTTGATCCAGATGATGAGCTGGAAGAAGTAGATGTGCTACTCTTAGCTGCCTTATTAGCTGCTGCTCTTGCTGCAGCCTCCTTGGCAAGACGAGCCTCTTCCTCTGCCTTGGATTCAGCCTTAACAAATTCTGTAGAAAGAGTTACGTAATCAGTTGAAACGTAACCATCACCTTCCTCGATACTAACCTTAACCCATCCATCAAGTTCCTCTGTAACTACAAGTTCATCCTCGATAGGAACAAGGCCTATAACTTCAGCATCAAGTCCAGCACCATTTCTAACCTTAAGAGTAGTAGTTGTTACTGTAGCAATTCTGGTTCCAACTTCCTTAGCAAGTTCAACTGCGTCATCTCCAGTTACACAGAACTCTGCCTTGACGTAACCTTCAACGGAACCTGACTGGATCTTGTACCATCCATCTTTCTCCTCTATAAAAGTACCAACTGACTTGTCATAGAGCTTACCAACTATCTCACCTTCCTCACTGGGAAGATCTCTTACGTTTACGTAATTAGTTACCTTGGCAATAACAAGAGACTTAAACATCTCTTCCTCGGAATCCTGCGCTGTTTCTGAAGAGCCTTCAGAAGCTGCTGCTGAATCCTTGATAACAGCACCTGTAGCATTCTGGATATCTCTAAGAACGTTATCTGTTACTGTTGAAGCAAGTGGTGTTACATCTGTTACTGCATTTGATAAATCCACTTCATCTGAAGAAGTACTATTAGTGGATGAATTCTCTGATTGTGTCTTACTAGTTTCTACTGACTGCTGCAGGTTTGAAAGTGAAACCTGATTGCTGCCGAGTGCATATGTTATACCTGCCTGAGGCATTACGCTTGTCACCTTGTTAGATGATGTATTGGATGCAGCAAAAGCGTCTACATTAGAACCTAAAAAAGTAATAGCAGCTGTGACTGATAAAGCAAGAAGCTGCATTTTTGCTTTTCTCAAAACGAACCTCCAAAATTGTTACGAAATTTGTTACATCTTTTACGAATATAAACTATTTATTAAATTTTGTCAAATCGTAAGTCACTCGCAGGTATTTTTTTAGTAAATTTTATTGCTTTTATCTTTCTTTTCCAACAAGGAAATCCTGAACTGCAGTTACTGCATTGGCTCCATCAGCTACAGCTGTAACAATCTGACGAAGTCTCTTCTTGCGAGAATCTCCAGCTACGAAAATACCAGGAACAGAAGTTGCTCCATCCTCACCTGCTACAACATATCCCTGTCCATCAAGCTCTACAAGGCCATCCACAAGGTCAGTTGAAGGACGAATTCCAATAGCAACGAAGATTCCATCAACATCCACATTACTTACTTCCTTGGTCTTAACATTCTCTATAACGAGCTGATTGACCTTATCCTCGCCCTTGATTTCTTTTACAACGCTATCCCAGATAACTTCTACATTCTCAAGACCAAAGAGCTCTTCCTGGAGGATCTTTGTTGCTCTAAGCTCATCTCTTCTATGAATAAGGTAAACCTTGCTGCAGAATCTTGAAAGGAAAATAGCATCCTCAACAGCAACATCACCGCCGCCATTAACAGCTGTAACCTTTCCTCTGTAGAAAGCACCGTCACATGTTGCGCAGTAAGAAACACCCTTTCCGATAAATTCCTCTTCTCCGGAAATCTCTAGTTTTGAATGATGTGCGCCTGTAGCAAGGATAACCGTATTTGACTCAAACTCGCCATTGTCAGTTACAACCTTATAAACAGGAGCCTTTGTATCAGAACCTGCCTCTACCACTTCTATAGCGCTTACTGTGGCGTCTACAAACTCTGCTCCAAGCTTGTCAGCATGTTCTCTGAACTTCATTCCAAGGTCAAATCCATTGACACCAGGAATTCCAAGATAGTTATCTACCTCGTAAGTGTCGATTATCTGTCCGCCGCTCACAGGATTCTTTTCAATAATGATCATTTTGAGTCCTGCTCTCTTGGCGTAAACTGCTGCTGAAAGACCTGCTGGTCCTGAACCTACTATAATAAGATCGTACATAAAATGCCTCCTTTTGCTATAAAAAAAATCAAATTTACGTTTTATTTAGATTGTGTACAATTTAATTTATAATATCATATTGCTTTTGTAAAGACCTATTTTCTAAAAAGAAAATTAAATAGCTATATTACACCCAGCCTCCGTCAATTGTGATTATCTGTCCCGTCATATATATAGGAGCCTCACAGACTTTTATAACGAGTTCTGCTACCTCTTTTGGGTCACCTATCCTGTCCATTGGAATCTCGGATCGAAGTTCTTCCATATCTTCCTCAGATAAATGTTTTCTGTTCATATCTGTATCTATAACACCACAGGCCACCGCATTAACAGCTATACCGCTTGGTGCAAGTTCTTTTGCCAGAGCCCTGGTAAAAGAATTAACGCCGCCCTTGGAAGCTGAATAGGCCACCTCGCATGATGCGCCAACATTTCCCCATACAGAGGAAATATTTACTATTCTTCCGCTGTGTTTTGAAACCATCATAGGAACCGCAAGCTTACTTGTATAAAAGACTGAATCCAGATTTGTGGCCATCAGTTTTTTCCAATCTGTAATCTCCATATCCGTCAAAAGTCCAAGCCAGGCCACACCAGCATTGTTAACAACAATGTCAAGATCCTCTATCTGCAAAAAGACCTGCCTAAGGCTCTCATAATCTCCCACATCACATCCAAAGGCCTTTGCCTTTATTCCATATTTATCTGAAAGTTCCCGTGCAAAAGAGCTAAGTGAATCGTAACTATTCTGGCAAATAAGGAAAAGATTATCCTTCTCTCTGGCAAAGCCTTCTGCAATGCTGCGTCCTATTCCTCTTGACGCTCCTGTAATAAGTACCTTTCTATTCATAAAAAGCCTCCAAAAAAACATAAAGAAAAGCCGAAGAGACCAAAAATCCCCTCGGCTTATATTGTCGCAAATATCTCCTTTATTAGCAATGCTTAAGTGCCTCTAACACGCTAGATTCCATAAATGGCTTGGCAATAAATTCTATAGCCCCGTATTTTACTGCCTCTACCATTTTCTCTTTTTGTCCGGCCGCGGTGATCATAATAACCTTGGCATTTGGATTGAATTTCCTTATCAGCTTTAAAGACTCAAGGCCGTCTACCTGAGGCATTGTAATATCCATGGTTACTACATCCGGTCCAAGCTTAACATACTGATCAAAACCGTCCTGACCATTTACTGCCTCACCTACAACTTCGTAGCCTGCTTTTTCGAGAATGTCCCTTAGTATCCTGCGTGATGTTCTTGAATCATCAACTATTAGTACAGTCTTCATTGCCTTCCTCCAAAGGATTAACCTTTATCCGATCTTCATGTCCTCTGCTATTGTTCCAAAGAAAAGAATCTCTCCGCCACTAAGATAAACCGGTATAGCCACTATAGGACCTGTAGCCTCCGTATAGGATACAAAGAATTCCGGTGGATCAAGTTCAATCTTGATGCCCTCAAGGCTCTTTTCAGTAGCATAGAGTCCATCAATGCAGTTTATGAACTCACAGGTGGCGTCTAGTGCATCCTCCTCCGTTTCAATAAATTCTTCCTTGGTATAGGCTATAGCAACCTTTTGCACATCAGCATATTTCCCACTGATGGCCACTGTTGCCTTTTCATCACCTCTATATTTCTGATAACCCAAAACTTCTGCTCTTATAGAATTTGTTCTATAGGCTTTGCCTATATACACATGATTATCCACTAATCTGTACATAGTTTTGATTGCCATGGAAAAGAGCTTCTTGTAAGCCTCATCAGCGCTATCAATAAAGATAGAAACTATTCTGTCAATATTCCCTGATTTAAGTTCCGCCATATCTGTGGCCGTAAATCCATTTTCCTTCTGATAGTCTTCTTCTGCCTTTGTTACCTGCTCCATAGATAGAAGCCCATCATCAACCAGGGACTGGACAAATGACAGGTATGAATTACCCTGAAGCTCCAGAAGTCTGGACAACTGAATTTCTGATAGATATCCCTTTTCAATAGCAATATCTCCAAAACGCTTATCCATAGATGCCTGCAGAGCATTTACCTGTTCTGCCTGAGCTATGGTCATGAGTTTTTCTGATACTGCAATTACGCCGAGCTTGGCTCTTTTACTCTCCTGAGTCTGAAACGCCTGAATTAACTGCCCCTTACTAAGAAGACCCTTTTCAAGCATATAGTTTCCCAGTAATCTATCCAGCATATTTTTACCTCGTTAGGTACTAAAAGCAACTCTTTAATACATACGAAAACGGATATTAGTCTACATTATATATTTTAGACTAATATCCGTTTATTAACAAGCTAATTATCAGTTATCTTTTTTCTCGTTCATGCGAGCCATGGCCTGATTTAAAGCTTTCTGTACAGCCACGTCCTGAGAGTCACTAGCTGAGCTGGTCGCTGGTTTAGGGCCTACTCCAGCCTGTGCCTTCATCTTGTCCGCCTGTATTCCAGCGGCCTCCAACATGGCCATTCTCTCTCTTGGAAGAACAATGCTCTGTCCCTCTGGGTTAATGGTGATGCCATCCTTGTCAGACATAAATTTCAAAATATCCTGATACTTGAATACAGCAGCATTCCACTCAGTACCGCGAAGCTTCTTGCCAAATTCTATACCATCTGTAAATATAGGAAGAAAGTGCTTGTCATCCTTGGTATTGAGCATAAGGAACTTGAACTTGGAATCCTTATTGAACTTCATTCTGCCATCTTCTAGAACCTCAGCGGGACCTTCATGCTGCATAGGCACAATAAAGTTGCTGGATCTGATGAGTGATAACATCCTCATCTCCTTGGCTCTTATAATCTCATTCCTCTTCTCATACTGAACAGGCCATCTGATTTCTTCGATGAAGTCAAGCATTGCAAAATTAAGTGCGGGATTAACAGGATGCTTGCCAAGGTCTTCGTTATTCCAATCACCAGGCGCAGCCACTATCTCGTTTCTCTTAAATCTTGCTCTGTAAGCTCCGTTATCCACAAAAATGTTCTCAACACCTATATAATACAGGTAATCAAAGAAACCTCTCTTTACAGCCGCTGTATCATCAGGATTCTCAACCTTGATATCTCTGACCATAAGTTTTCTAAACTGCTTGGCAAAAAGACCTGCTGCCTTCTCGGCAAGTTCCTTCTCGAAATAAACATTTCCAAAGCCATGATCTATAAACGGATAGCCTGTAGTTGCATCATACAGAACGTACAAAGTTTCTGCATCTCTTACCCTGTTTAAAAGTTCGTTATAGATCTTTCTGTGGTTCTTTTCAAAACCTGGAAGTGGAGCCTTCTTCTGGAACACTTCAAGAGCAGTTAAAAGAAACAGCACTTCCTGATTAGATAAAAATCTAAGAGAATCTGGCGAGATATCATCGTCATAGATCATCTCTCCTATCTCATTTTTCCTCTCTTGTGTCACTGTCTCAGGCATGGCATCCTCGCCAATTTCCTGGCCGTTTACCGGATTAAGACGTGGAAATCCTGGCCACTCCATATCTGCATGCGCATCCATTGCAGCCTGCATCTCTTTTTCCTTCTGGCTTGCAGCGCTAAGTTCCTCCTGCGCCTTGGCTTCCTCAGAAGCTTTCTTCCCTCCAAACAAATCAAATAAACCCATAATTCCTCCTAAATTGGCCATTTCAGAATTCGCCCCGACGAATAAAAAAATCTGAAATGGATATTTTATTATTTCTCAGCTCTCGTAAAAGACCTGTGATACTGCAGCAAGATACTCAGGGTCTCTACTGCCTGCAGTCTCATATGGAGAGTGCATTGCAAGCTGTGCAAGACCAATATCTACAGTATTGACAGCCACCTGAGCAGTTGAAATATTACCAAGTGTTGATCCTCCTGGCATATCAGAGCGGTTTGTAAAGCTCTGGTAAGGCACACCTGCCTTGTCGCACATCATCTTAAAAGTAGCAGCAGAAACAGCATCTGTTGTATATCTCTGATTAGCATTGTACTTGATAACTATTCCCTTATTCATAACCGGTCTGTTAACAGGATCAGCCTTATCAAGGTTATTAGGGTGAATAGCATGAGCATTGTCAGCAGATATCATAAAGCTCTGAGCCACTGCTGTGTAGTACTGCTCATTAGTTCTTCCAAGGCTCTCATTGATCCTTGTAAGAGTGTCCTTAAGGAAAGTAGAAGCTGCTCCCTGCTTGGTTCCACTTCCAACCTCTTCATTATCAAATACGCAGTGAACTGCAACATTATCAGAAGCCCCGGCATTCATAAAGCCTTCAAATGTAGTGTATACACACTCCTGATCATCAAGTCGTGAGCTTGCTATATACTCATCAGAAGCTCCCCATACTGTTGGCTTAACTCTGTTATATAAAAAGAGATCATGTCCTAAAATATCTCCAGCCTTTACACCAGCTGCCTTAGCGACAATTTCAAAGAACTTATCCTTGGCACTGTCATCTCCAAAAATTGGAAGCATATCCTTCTGGGCATTGTACTTGTATCCGTCATTAGCCTCTCTATTCATGTGAATTGCTAGAGCAGGAAGCATTAAAAGATCTTTATCTACATTTACAAGCCTTGTTTCAGCCTTGCCATTTTTGCCCTTTACTATGAGTCTTCCAGCTACAGATAAAGGTCTGTCAAACCACTCAGCACAGAGCATTCCGCCATATTTCTCAACGTTAAGCTTGATATATGCGCCTGGAACCTCCATCTCTGGATTCTCCTTGATCTTAAAAGAAGGAGAATCGCTGTGGCTGGCAATCATATAAAAGCCCTTGAAGTCCTTTTTAGGAATACTAAAAGAAATAATAGATGAATCATTTCTTGTTACGAAATACTTGCCTCCCTTACCGGATTTGGCAGGCGCAAGCTTCCACTCTTTAGCCTCATCAAGCTCTTCATAGCCTTCTGCAACAAGTCTCTTTTTGAGATTGTCGATCACCTGAAAACATGTTGGACTCTCATCAATGAAATTCAGCATTCTGGCTGTGATATCTTTATATACATTATTAACTTTTGAACTTGTTTTCTTTGCCATAATATACCTCTCAATCTGTACAACCTATAGTAATATTTACACCCTTTTAAGTCAACAAAATCCATTCAAAGTCTATATTTCCTATCACTTATAGCAAATATCTTCTCAAAAAATTCATATTGGATAAAAATGCTGATATATGCTAAAATGTAAGCACTTACATTTGAGTAATTTTTCTGTTTAAACAACTATCACGAATGGAGTTATTATGACAAGAGAAGAAACCTTCAAGATGCTGAGCGAATATGTTGATTTCCTTCTTGAGAAATCTGACGCTGAGCACCCATACTGGAACATTGAGAATGTCCTTAGCGGCAAACCTAACAAATGGAACTATATTGACGGCTGCATGATCACTGCTGTCCTTTCTCTTTACGAGATGACCGGGGATCAGAAATATCTTGATTTTGCTGATAAATTTGTGGGATGGTTTGTTCAGGATGACGGTTCTATCAAGACCTATAGTACTGAAGAATACAACCTTGATAATATTAATCCCTCCAAGAACCTGTTCAAATTATATGATCTTACAGGCAAAGAGAAGTATAGAAAGGCCATGGATACTGTAAGAGCACAGCTCGATACAATGCCTCGTACAAACGCCGGCAACTTCTGGCACAAGAACATCTATCCATATCAGGTATGGCTTGATGGCATGTATATGGCTCAGCCTTTCTACATGGAATATGAGCGCCGCTACAACAAGATGCAGGGATGCCTTGATTCCTTCAAACAGTTCAAGAATGTTGAATCCCTTATGAAGGATGAAAAGACAGGTCTTTATTACCACGGCTATGATGAGAGCCGCGATATGTACTGGGCTGACAAGGAAACTGGCTGTAGCCCTAACTTCTGGCTCCGTGCCCTTGGCTGGTTTACTGTTGCTCTTGTGGACACAGCAGAAGCAATGGATGAATCAATGTACTACGAGTATAGATACCTTCAGACAATGCTTAAAAACCTTGCTGATTCACTTATTCCTTTCCAGGATGAAAGCGGTATGTTCTACCAGGTTGTAGATAAAAAAGATGACCCTAGAAACTACCTTGAGACTTCAGGAACAGCCCTTATAGCTTACGGACTCCTTAAGGGCGTACGACTTGGATATCTTCCAAAGAGATTCGAAGACGTTGCCATGAAGGCTTTTGATGGAATCACTGAAAAATACTTATCCCGCAATGAGGATGGTTCACCAAAGCTTGGCGGAATATGCCTTGTAGCTGGACTTGGCGGAGCCCAGCACAGAGACGGCTCTCTTGAATACTACTTCTCAGAGCCCGTTGTAGAAAACGAAGCCAAGGGTGTTGCACCACTTATCCTTGCTTACACAGAAATCCTTCGCCGCAGCGATAAGTAAATAATATAGCCTTAATTATGTAAATAACGCGCATACCTTTGTGATCCTTCACATTGATATGCGCGTTTTTCATTATCTTTATCTTATTGTCACATTGGCTCCCAATGTTTCCAATTCATCTCTAAGTTTCTGAGCTTCTATAAGGGAACTATACTGTGTCACCTCAGATGGTGCTGCCTCCACAAGCTCTTTTGCCTCTTTAAGCCCAAGTCCTGTGGCTTCGCGAACACTCTTTATGACACGTACCTTATTATCTCCAACATCATTTATCACAACGCTATAGCTATCTCTAAACATTTTTGATAACTTCTCAAACTGCGGTTTATAGCTATAATACTCATATGTGAAGCTGTCCCCATTTTCTATTCCGGACCAGGTAGAATCTGTAAAGGTCACAGTTGCATTATGGTCCTCAAACGTAATAATACCAGAAATAGGGTTTCCTGCAGCATCGGTTGCTGTAAACTCAATGCCCTCATCAGTAAGAGTCCCAAGTCCGTCAGTTATGGATGTAAGCCTGAAAATACCTATCTGGACTATGTAGTCCCTTCCATTTCTGGCGATGCAAAGATTAGGATCACCAACCTCAGTATCTGTATATTCGCCCTCATAATCCCTTTTCCTTATTTCGTTTTTTATCTCTTCAAATTTACAAGCTGTTATCTCCTCATCTTTGAAGTAAAATGTAGCATTCTCATCATCGTATGTATCTGTCTCGCTAAAGGCTTCTAGCTTAAAGCTTTCCGTAATATTGCCATTTTCATCATATGAATTAAAGCAGTAGATCAGCCTTCCCTGGTGAGATGTATCAGTATGAAGGATATAGGCTCTTCCTTCATAATAACAGTAATCTAAAGCTGACGCTGATCCTTCGCCTTCTGCCATTACAAAAACCTGGCCATCACGTGCATCAAAATAGTATCCGCCATAGGGGCCACCCATAAGAAGTTCATTTTCTCCATCATTATCAAGATCTGCTCTTCCCAAAATGTAATGATAGGAAAAGTAATCATTCGGATCTTGACAGATATCTGAAATATAAAAAGGTTTACTCTCAGTGTGCATAGGATTTACAGCAGTGACTTCATTATTGATAAACATATCAAGGAGCTTTTCATTGTCAGATTTGTAATCTGAAAAGAGCATCTCTCTTAACCCGGTTTCGTTACCTTTTTCATCCGCTTCTTCTACTGAGGCTTCTATCGACGCTTCAGCTGATGCTTCTACCGACGCTTCTTCCTGTGCGATATCCTTTTGTGAAGCTTCTGCAGTACTTACTTCTACCTCCTCTAAACTTTCATTCGATGCACTGCCTGTTGCACTTACTTCTTGTGCAGGACTCTCCGAAGCAAATGTATTTGCTGCACGGACGTCCCAATACCAGCCTCCAGCAAAAATAGCGATAACAAGGATAACCCCCATTATCTTCCAAACCCTGTTTTTCATAACTTTTCTCCTCAATACTTATTTCATTTAATTATCTGATGATCATTTAAGATCATAGGAAATTGTAAATCTATTATCTCTAAATGAAACCCTGGCGTAGCTTCCGCATACCAAAGGAATCATTGGTGGATGATGGCCAATATCAAGATCCATTAAAATTGGCACTCCAAATTGTCCCAGCATATCAATAACAGCATTGTACTGGTTAAGTCCAAACATCTCCTGCCCAAAGGCAGCCCCCGGGCGACCGATCAAAAAGCCCTTAACATGCTCAAACCATCCGGCCTCTCTAAGATTCCATATCGACCTTCTGATACTATAAACATTTAGATCGCAGGCTTCCAAAAACCATATAAAGCCATCCTCTTTGTACTTTTCCACAAAGGCCCTGGTATTATCAAATCTGGTTCCTGCAAGATTTACAAGGCAGTCAAGGCATCCCCCGATAAGGCGCCCGCTAAATGCAATTTCATCTGTAACATCTTCCCCAGAGGTAACATCCTCTGGCCCTGAGCAGAAAGTCTGGCTCTTTTGAGCTTTTTCGCCTGGGACATAGGCTTTCATCTTATTAGGCTCTGTCACATAGTAGCTGCAAAGGTCATCTGCCCCTTCTGGAAGCTCCAGCTCCCACTTATCATAGTTTGAAAAAGATAGCTTTTTTCCTGTTATAAGATCTAGAGCATCCTGGATTGCAGGATTCCACTTCTCCATTCCAAAGTCACCAGCGCAGGGCGCATAGATAGCTGCAGTATCTGCGATAGTTACTGATGGGAAGATAAAGTTTGTGTTGTCTGAATATCCCATGAACCACTTGGGGCTGAATCTCTTTACTGCCTCAAAATCAATGAATGGGACCACCTCATCCATAAGTTCTCCACCACCAACAGACATAAGCACATCGTTCTGGGAACTCTTATAATAGTCAGTGAGCTCTCTGCCGCACTTTTCAGGTTTATTACTGATTCCGATTCCTTCAGCTTTATTGCAGTTTGGAGCAACATCCAATTTGTAGCCCATGCTGGAAAAATTTTTCCTGGCATTTTCAAATCTGCTGATATAAGGTTCGAAGGTGCACCCAAAAGATGGTGCCACAAATCCAATGGTTCCGCCTTCTTTCAAAAATTCCGGATATCTCATGCTACCCTCCTATCTGATTCGCAACATTCTTATCAGTAACTCTGCACTATCACAAGGTATTAAATTTACTCGTGACACCTATAGCATATATTTTCATGGATAAAATCTGATCTGCAGCCCTGCCATATCCTCGCATGCCTCCTCACACAGCCTTCTAAAGGCTTCAAAGTACTTATCCAGCCTGTACTGTGCGAATTTGGAGTTATAAAAAATTAAATTCCACTCATCTCCATATTCCCTCAAAACATCATTGAATGCATCAAGATTTCTGCCATAATAATCCGGAAGAGGCAGCTCTTTTACCAAAAGATTCTGCAGATCCTCCTTGCTATGAACTTCCATAAGGTCTATATAATATACTCTTTCCAACTCTGATTTCCTCTTATTCTTACATTGTTTTTTGAATTGCCATGCTCCGACTCCACGCCAGAGAGCTTCAGATAAGCATGTTACGGCTCACCGTATAGAAGATCAAATGATTCGTAATGATCCTCTGTGTAAAAGATAAGTCCATCATTGGAATAAATAATGCGCTTTGCTCCGCGCTTACTCTTTCCCAGAGTATCTATGTCACACTCATAGTATTTCCTGCCCTCTTTAGTAGGCAAAAGACCTTCATAGTTTCCAAAATAGTCACCACCGATACTCTTTCCAGGAGCATAACTTTCCAAAGACCCTCCGGGCCATCCAAGCTTCTTGGCCTCTTTCTTGGTAATGAAATTAGACGGGAGCTTACCATAAATATGGATATAAAGAGCCACATCCTCTTTGGAAGTATAAGTGCCATCCTCTGGAAGAGCTTCTTCTACTGATGCATTATCAGCACTTATGCTACTATCCACAGTAGTAATCTCACTTGCTACTGCACTACTGTTATCTACAGCCGTAGCTTCACTTACTCCGGTACTGCCATCATCTACTGTCGATAGCTCTTGCGCACTGGCAACACCAGAAACTGTATTCGATGCCTCAACTGAAGTTTCAGCTCCAGCGCCTGTTCCAGGCTCTACTACCTTGGGTTTCCTGCTGCATCCCACAAGGGATAGCACCAGCGCCATCAAAAGTGCAACATACAAAAGCGTCTTTTTAAATTTAAGCTTCATAAGTAAATCCTACTCCCTTGAATACATCCATATTCTAAACATTTCACGCTACTGAAAAGTCGCAAAAAAGCATAAATATCATTGCTCCGATCAGCATTACAGAAACGCTCACCCCGGCAAGTCCCTGCAGGATTTTTCCAATTATGCTATCGCGCCGTCTCATGATCCAGACAAAGCCAATCGTCAAAAATGCAAGCTCTGAAGTAATATACCTATAGTCACTGCTGCAGGTGTATGGGTATTTAAGCACAAATAAAGCATAGCTTCCCATAATGAATAAGAACGTCAGCAGTAAAAAGAGATTTCCTATACATTCCTCTTTTTCCCTAAGGTCTACCAGGATTCTGGACAGGCATCCTATCACAAAGGCAATCGCCAAAATAACTCCAGCTGCAATTGAAGCGCCATAGGCTATCTGTGCTATAGCCAGAACTCCTGGCTCTATAGAAGCAGGAAAGCTTTCGGAAAACATCCTGGTCTGAAACATGATGACCCAGGTATTGCTGGCCCAACTGGCATTTACACCATGGAATGGAAACTCCAGATGGAGAGCGGATAAAGATGGAATTCCAAATCTCTCCCACAAAGAAGCCCCTCCTGTATACATGGAAGAATCAGGCGTCATTGTAGGAATTCCTGGCAATTTATCAAACACAACAATGTTTCTGACTACAAAAGACAAACCTACAGGAATAGATACAAAAGCAAATACGATGTACTGTAAAAAGGTATCCCTAAGCTCCACCCTGTTGCCATGTCTGATCACGCTTACCAGATTTACAAGAAATATCACTGCAATTGAAAAGGCTGTGATCATGGTGTTTAATTTGACCACCATTCCAATTCCCAGAGAAAGCGCTGCCAATATAATATTCAGGTAAGTCTTATCATTTATCCAGACAAGAACTCTCCAGATTGTTACAAGTAACATCAAAAGAGAAAGTGCATCATTATTAACTGAGCCTGCAAAAACAATAAGCTTTGGATGCAGCGCCATAATAATGCTGCCCACAACAAGCCCTTTTTCTCCAATTCCCATTTCATCAAGGATATGCACCATAACTACTATGCAAAGGCCTGAATATATAAGTGTTGGTATCTGGAGATTTTCAAAAGCAAGAGCTTCCGGAACACCAATTATACGCTGAAGCGTCAGCCAAAGTGCTTCTATTATGTAATGCACTGGCGGATGAAAATAAGGAAACAGCTCATATGGATCCATATCCGGAAGTTTCATAAATTTATAAATATATTCCGCATAGCCGATGTGGCCTGTATTAACCTGGCTTGTCCCAAATCCTGTAAAAGTTCCCACATCATTTTGCAGGGTATAGATATCGTACATGAGAACATAGCCTGTCCTAAGCAGCATTCCCAGAAACACAGTGAACAACAAGGCACCTTCTGTCCCCAGATTATCGCTTTTCTTAAGATAATAAATAACTGCTATGCAGATTATAAAAAGCCCATAAATAGCCGGAAGCAGCACTCCTCTCTGAGTACTTCCCACAACCGCCGTAGCACTATTCCCCTGAAGTATAGCCACAGCCAGTCCCACAATAATTATCAGCAGATTCAATCTAAGGTAAAAACCTCTCCCCAAACTTCTCATACACTCAACTCCATCCAGTCCAATACCACGCCGCAATCTACATGGCATGCCTAGCTTGTTTTTTAACAAGATTATATCACACCGTGTTCCTCCCCAAAACACTTGGCCTGCCCATAACTCTTCTACAACCTTCTCTCGGCCAGCCCCAAAACAACTCTTCCACGACTTCTCCCCAGCCCGCCCCACCACCTCATTCACCTTCCCAGACGGCGCGCAGCTCTTTGCGATGTTCAAGAAAGTATTTTTTGGCGTAAGAGAGAGCTGAGGATTTAAGAGCCTTCCCAAAGCGCCTCAAAATCCTGTTTACGAATTACCTGTCCGAAGCTCGATCCCAGAATTTTGGATTTGGCAAGGGATCTGGTCTCACTCGCGACAAAGAAGTTCACATTTTCTTAGATGCTCCCGCAGCCTTTCTTTTAAAGCGCATGCTGCAGCGTAAACTTGCAGGACGGGGGATAATTACAACAGAAAATGCCATAGCCCGCAATGCGGGCGTTAACAAAAAATGCGAAATCAATCTTTCAAGTAAACTTGAAGAAGTTGATTTCGCATTTTTTAATGACGCAAAGCGTCAGATGGCATTTTCATAATATATGATTTATTACCCGTCCTGCTTCAGACAACGCTTCGCATGCGCAGGAAAGGCTGCCTTGGGAGCATTAGAAAATGGAACGTCTTTGTAACGCTCGCGAGTACCAAATCCACCCGCCAAATGATTCTGGGACGAGCTGAGTTTAATTCGTAGGATTTTGGGGCATCTTTGGGAATGCCTTAAATCCCAGCGAATGAACCGCCAAAAAAACTTTTTGAACAAGCAACCTCCTGCTGCGGCGCCTGTGGAGTGTTACTGGGCTTTGAGGGGCTGGTAGTATACGTCTGTGAGGTCGGTGTGCTCTACGGAGATGAGTTCGGGCTGGGTGTCGACACTACCTCTGATGTTTACGTTCTTGAGGGTAAGGTTCTGGACGTTTTTGGCGTAGATACTTCTGCCACTCATCTCATCAAAGTTGTCCATCATAACCGGCCTATCGGCTACTCTTTCGCCTTCAGGAAGAAACTCTACGTCTATGTTTTCAAAAAGGAGTTGTCCTATAGGCCTCTCTGGAAGTCCTACTGCGCAGAGCACACAGGCACTTGCGCCCTTACAGCTAATGTTTCTGCCAGCTATAGTTCCAATTACCGGAGTCATCTCATCTACTGGAGCTGGCGCCTGATTCTGTACATAATCACTGTGTCCGTCAGGATCACAGAAATAGAACATATTAACAGTAAATGGCATGTGCACACCATTCATATCTATATTTTCAAAAATAATATCATCAAGAACTGATCTCTCTCCGCGGCCACGCCTTGTCTTTATACGAAGACCTCTGTCAGTTCCGTCAAAGATACACTGAGATACCCTGATATTCTTGACTCCGCCTGCTGCCTCACTACCTACAGTCACACTACCATGTCCCTTTTCAAACTTGCAGTTGCGGATTGTAACATTCTCTGTAACCTTGTGATGCTCCTTGGCCATATAATACTTGCCACTCTTTATAGCCATACAGTCATCACCAACAGAAATCACCGTTCCAAGCACCAGAACATCCTTGCAGCTCTCTGGATCAAGGCCATCAGTGTTAGGCGAATTGGAAGGATTCTGAATATACAAATTCAGGAACTTAAGATCATCACAGTAGTAAGGATGAATGTTCCAACATGGAGAATTCTGAACCTTGATGTTCTGCACCCTGACATTCTTGCACCTTACAAGATACATGATGTTTGGTCTCCAGGCGCCTCTTTTTACCTTGGCATTAACCCACCAATCGCTATTTTGCGCATTTCCATCAAGTGTTCCTGGTCCAATAATATTGATGTTTTCAGCATCAATTGCTGTAATAAGTGATGCATAACAGTTAAGAGGATTACCCTCCCAGGTTCCAAGATTATACTCGTCTTTTTCATCTGTAGTCATCGTCATTCCAGGAAGAACAGGATAATGATTTCTATCAGTATCTCCAAGAAGAACTGCGTCCTCATCTAGCCAAAGAGTCATATTGCTCTTAAGGAAAAGCGGTGTCACATAGTAAGTTCCCTTTGGCAAATAAACTGTACCATCCACAGGGCATGCGCAGATTGCAGCCTGAATAGCCGCAGTATCTGGAGTTTTTCCATCTCCCTTAGCTCCAAAAGATCTTACGTTTAGAAGGACTGACTCATGTCTGGTAGTGACTTTCTTACTAGTCCTCTCTCCTGCAATCTCAAGAGTTATCTCATACTCCCTGTCTGGTAAAAGACCTGTCACAGAGGTCACATTCTGAGTGCCCTTTAAGGTCTCTTTTCCATCTATAAAAAGAGTGTATTCCTCATCCTGACAAAATATCTTATCTGTATCAAGCTCTATTGTCACACTCCTTGCAAACACTTCTACAACGTTAAAATTCATAAATACCTCCGAAATGATAAAAAGAAAAAATGCTACCATGTAATTTTTCCCTTACATGATAGCATATTTAAACCTAACAAAAAGTATCTTTCATGAACATAAAATGTACAATCATTCACAGATAAATGAAGAAATTACATCCGCAGCTATTTCAATCTGCTCAAGGTTAGTAATGGAAGGATTTCCATCCCCTTCCTGTATTCCATAACTGCCAAAATAGGAATGTATTCCACCATCTATTACATATTCCTCACTGTCAGATGGCCAAAAAGTCCTACTCTTATCATAGTTATTCATATTTAATACGGTATCCTCTGACCCGTAAATTGACAAAAGCCTTACATCTTTTTGGCTAAGATCAACACCTGGATAGGATGCACACAGAATGATGCCCTTGTACTCACCATCTTCCTGCTCTCCAAGGTAGGTAGTTGCAGCAACACCACCAAGAGAATGGCCTGCCAGATACCAGTCAAGGTCCCCAGCATATTTAGCTGCATCAGGATATTGGTTTTTTATGATATCTGCTGCATTAGACCTTAGAAAAGCCAGATTTTCCGGCATTCTAGGAAGCAAACATAAAAAGCCTCTGTCTGCAAGCTCGTACATAAGTCCACTATAAGCCTGATATTCAACCTTGCCACCTGGATAAAAAACTATGACAGCCTTGACCTCACTCCTGGATGGAACAAAAACAAACAGATCATCATCGGAGAATACCTGTACCTGATCATTCGACTTGTCAGCTATCTCTGATATTACTTCACTGTCTGCCCTATAATAGTCTCCTGTATAGATCTTAAACCCTATGGCAAATGCTAATGCACCAAAAACAAGTATCCCTAAAAGCCAAAAGAATATCTTATTTATTAGTTTACATATTTTTACAAACAACTTACTCAATCCCCTTTCAAACTATCACTCATTATTCTAATGAGTTCCATGGCGCTTGAAAAGGTTTTCTTGTCATTTGTGTCAACTACCACTACATTGCCCTGCCATGTAGCGTTTTGTCTGAAAGCTATCTGAACTATAAAAGTTCCGAGCTTTCCTTTCTTATTTTGAATATTTCTGGTTCCATGTCTCTTCTGAACTTTGTCAATCACCAGCTCGTCATCAGCCACATCGACTCTCTGGTGTCTGCGATGCTCTGTGGAAACAAACTCTCTCTGCTCGAGACCCTTTTGTGGAAAATCCCACTCATCCATGAGACCATCTACCATGGTCAACATGCTGGTAGCACTCTTAAAGCATATAGGATCATCAGAATACTGATGCCACACATTTCCCTGGAAATCAGCATTTTCATTGCTATCCACACAAATACTTATCAAATTTCTAGCAAACAGCATTTGTTTCGCATCACCCATTTTCGCTAAGCCGTCCCTTCTCTTTTTGAACTCATCTGCCCATTCTTGATAGCCCCATCTATCATCTGAATCAGTTCTAACGTGCTCCGAAAATAATCTGTCTTGTTCTCATCTGCCCATATAACGCGGCCCTGCCAGGTCTCGTTTTGACAATGGTCCACCTTAATTATAAAGGTCCCCTTATTTCCCATTATCTACTCCCTTTCATTACCTCGTATATCATAAGGTGCAAAATATACCTTTGACATCTACATCATTTTATCTATATACCAATCATACAAATAATCATATACAGATTTAATTTTGTAATTTTATTTCACTTTATATATGATTATTAGAAATCAATATACATATTGGCCTTAAGTTCTTCTCTTGGAAGGAATGGAGCAAGATCCTCAAGAGGTGGGCTGTCGAGGGTTCCATCAGGATTTCTTCTGGCACTGCTCTTCGGTTCCCAAACCTGCGTAGTATCAGTAAATACTTCGCAAAAGACAGGCCCATTCTCTGAAAGAGCCTGTTCTAGCTTACTATCAAGCTCACTGCCTTTTTTTACTGAAATATACTTGTATCCAAATGCATCCGCAATCTTTTCAAAGCTTGGGAAAGCCAAGTCTCCACTCTCTGGTCCTATTCCAACCTTGGAGTACTCAGAAAAAATATTATTCTGAGTGATCCTTATAGAATGATAGCCTGCATTATTGATAAGAAAAATCTTAACAGGAAGCTTATTAGTAATAATAGTCTGAAGTTCCTGAAGGTTCATCATGATACTGCCATCACCCTCAAGGCAGATAGTCTCTCTTTTTCCTGCAGATATGCAAAGTCCAATTGCTGCAGGAAGGCCATATCCCATACTGGCAACACCATTGTTTATGATGAATCGGGTTCCTTCCTTGATGCAATAGCTCTGATGTCCTGCGACGCAGCATGCACCATTGCTGACCGCTGTAAGACTGTTCTTATCAAGCTTTTCAGATAATGCTCTCACAAAGCCGTAAACATTAACTTCCTTGTCCCCGGTTTCTCTCTGAGCTCTGGAAACAACTGGATATTTTTCTTTCCAGCTGCGGCACTGTGCTCTCCAGTCCTCGCCTCCAAATACAGTTTCACCATCCGGGATTTCTTTTGCCATAACCTGACAAAAGTCCCTGGCATCTGCCCAAATCCTAGTGTCCACATGAAGCGTATGCTTGTCCATCTCAGCTCTGTCAATATCAACCATTATGACTCTTGCTGCTCTCGCCCAGGTCTTCCAGGTATATCCAACCTGCCTTATGGACAGACGGCTTCCAATAACCAGCACAAGGTCTGCATTCTGCACAGCAAAATTACCGGCCCTGTCCCCCATATTGCCGCCTCTTCCGCAATATAACGGATTATCATCCTCTATAAGATCTATAGAATTCCAATAGGTACAAACTGGAACTCCAAGTTTATCCACCATTTTCCTAAAGGCCTCAAATCCGCCGGATACTCTTACTCCGCCTCCTGCGTAGATTACAGGCCTCTTGGCGTTTCTGACGGCATCAATTATTTCTCTGGCCTTTTCAGCTGTAAATGCAGGTGGCAAAAGAGCCATGTCTCCCTCAGCCTCCGGGTCATAGCCTCTAAGCAGGGCCACATCCACATCTGTGTTCTGGAAATTAACAGGTACATCAATCCACACAGGACCAGGTCTTCCGTTATTCATGAGGAACCAGGCTTTCTCAAGATGATACCTGATGTCCGTAGGATCCTCCAGCATTACTGCATACTTACACATAGGGCTGGTCATTTTGGTAATATCGTACTCCTGATCTCCAAGTGATCTAAGATCAGGGTAATCCGTGTCACATCCCTGGGACTCCATATATTTTTTCCAATATCTGACAGTAGTGTCATAACGAACCTGACCACTGACCACAAACATTGGAAGAGAATCAAGCCATCCACCAAGAACACCTGTAATGGCGTTAGTTCCACCAGGGCCTGATGTTACACATAGCGCTGCAACCTTATTCTCATATCTTGAATAACTCTCCGCCGCAATAGCTGCGCCCTGCTCATGATGAAAGTGAGTGCACTTTATCTTTTCCGCGTGTCCAAAGGAATTATCCAAAAACATAGCGCCACCGCCCACAACCATAAAGCAGTCGGTGACACCTTTTTTACTCAAAAAATCTACAATATAATCTGAAACTTTCATATCATCACCATTTGATCCAAGGAGCTCTTCCTGTCTCTATAAGACTTGAAAGCTCATCTCTTTCACGGGCAGTATCCATGCACTTCCAGAATCCATTGTATTCATAAGCTGCCATTTGGCCGTCCTTAACAAGGTTATGCATAGGCTCTTTTTCAAAGAAGGTCTCATCACCCTCTATGTAGTCGAATACTCCCGGCTCGAGAACCATGTAACCGCCATTTATTCTGGCTCCATCAATGCTGGCCTTTTCTCTGAAGTCTCTTACTATTGACTTGTCATTTCTGTCTATATCAAATACACCAAATCTCTGTCCAGCCAGAATAGCTGTAACAGTAGCTATCTTGCCATGTTCCTTGTGGAAAGCAAGAAGATCATTCATATCTATATCGCAAACGCCATCACCATAGGTCATGAAAAAGGCTTCATTTCCAACGTGCTCCCTGATTCTCTTGATACGTCCACCTGTCATTGTGCTATAACCTGTGTCAACTACTGTAACCTTCCAGGGCTCAGCCTTCTGTGAGTGAAATTCTATCTGACCGCTATTGGCGAAATCAAAAGTAACATCACAGTTGTGGAGATAATAATTTGCAAAATACTCCTTGATCACCTCCTGCTTGTAACCAGCGCAGATAATGAATTCATTAAATCCGTAGTGGGAATACTCCTTCATAATGTGCCACAAGATAGGCTTGCCTCCGATCTCAATCATTGGCTTGGGCCTTAAATGGCTCTCTTCACTGATTCTGGTTCCAAAACCACCTGCTAAAATTACTACTTTCATTTTAAAAATCCCTTCAAATAAACTTACAAAAACAACAAGGTGTATTTTAGCACATTTTTATTATCATTAAACCATTTTGACCATAATCTTCACATAATCTTCAGATTTTCGTTTCATAATATCTAGTCCTTTAGACATGTGCTCAAGGTCAAATACATGTGTAACAAGGTTGTCCGCCTTTAGCGATGATAAGCGGTCTATAACATATTGCCAGTCATCTGTTTTTTTCTTTCTGTCACCTCTTCCATCGTAGGAAGAATTCCAGGTTCCAAGGACTGTCATCTGTTTGCGAAGTATTTTCCAGTAGGTGTCTTTCTTAAGTTCCATGTCAGAGGCAGGATTTCCAACAAGCATCAATGTACCTAGTGGTGCAGTACATTTTATCGCCTGCTCTACATTTTCAGGTCTGCCTACGCATTCAAAATAATTGTCAGCACCTCTATTGTTACTTGCACTCATTACAAATGCTATTGGATCCTTGTACCTTACATCACAGAAATATTCTGGGTTTCCGCCCATTAATATGTATTTTTCCTTCTGAATATCCTTATTGCCTATAACATACACACTCTCATAGCCTGCATCCAAGAGAAATCTACAGGTTAAAAGCCCTATGGTTCCCAGGCCACAGATGACGATTGTTCTCTCCCTACAAGCTGGAAGAGCTTTGTTTTTTTTGTCTAAAAGCCCAGCTCTTTTGATTGAGTGTACCGCAACACTCATTGGTTCCAGCATAGCAGCTTCAATAAATGAAACATCATCAGGAAGCGGTACCAGATTCCATATAGGAACTGCCACATACTCAGCAAATCCGCCATCGCTCCTTGATCCCAGGTAATCATAGTTTTCGCACATCTCGTAATGTCCCGCCCTGCACTGAGAACACTCCCTGCATGGAATTAGTGGGAATACGCCAACTCTTTTACCTACCAGGGCTGGCTTATCTTTGCACTTTTCCACAACACCTGAAAACTCATGGCCAGGAATAATAGGCATATTGTGAGCTCCCGACTTATATATCCTTGGAATATCAGATCCACAGATGCCGCAGCACATAACTCTGACAAGAGCCTCGCCCTTCCTGGGAACAGGCTCATCAACATTTGTAAGTTTTATATTTCCTATACCATACAGCACTTGTGCTTTCATTTGTATCCTCTCAGATTGCTGGAAATTTACCATGTAGCTTATGTCTCATTCTAGCTATAGTAAACGTCGTACAATTCTGCTATTCACTGTAGTTTAGTCAGTAGCATCTATAAGCTGCCTTGCCCTGGCAAGATCCTGTGCAGTTGTAACCTTAAAGTTTCTCTGATCTCCAGGAATCATGGCCACGTCCATTCCAGCCATTATAGCCGGTTCTGTAGAACCTTTGATCAGGAGTATCTTATCTGGCAAAAGGTCTTTATTGGCCTTAAGATACTTGGCATAAAGGAATGCTTCTGGCGCCTGGCCGGCATATATATTATTGCGGTTTAATAGTTCCTCCACCTGCACGCCACTTCTACTAAAGTACACAGTATCGTTCATAGGCAGAACCGGCATGGCCCCATCATGCTCATCCAAGGCAAGAAGACACTCATTTACTGTTTCCAGACTCACAAATGGTCTTGCGGCATCGTGGATAATGACTCCGTCAATTGAGCTCTCTCCTAGTGTCTTTCCAATATCTACAAGAGCATTATAAATCGACATCTGCCTGTTTTCTCCCGGGTCAGAAAAGCCAAGGAACTTCTCGCTTATAGGATTATCTCCACCTTCAAACATGGCATCTTCTATAAATTCCCTAAAAGCTTCATCAGCTACAATCTGGATGTTACTTACATACTCAGATTCTGCAAATGCCTTCATGCTATGCATGATCATCATTTGTCCGGATAATTCCACAAACTGCTTGGGAATATCTCCTCCAACCCTTGTCCCTGTGCCACCTGCAAGAATAATAGCTATATTCATAGAGCCGCCTTTCTACTGTGTGAAGCGCTAGTGTATTCATGCTATCATATGATGATATATGAATCGCTTATTCCTCATATTTGTTCGGGTCTTAAAGTCAAAATGCTTAACCCTAGGGCTTGTATGCATTTTGACTTTTGACGCCCATATCATCATATATAATTATACGATATATTGTGCATAAGAACAAAGAGTCGCTTGTGACTCTTTCTCGCCCTAGCGGTATTGCGAAGCAATAAACTCCATCTCCGTAAGGAGCGCATCCACAGCGGAGGTTCAGTGATGCATGCCCAGCACTTTTCCTTTTCTTGCATGACTTTCTTGATCCACTGTCATGCAATCTTTCTTATTTTGCTATTTTTGCATCATTCTC